>NZ_JABAED010000024.1:0-84621 GCF_023701875.1 Rahnella sp. CG8 | reverse complement strand
GAGGGAAGTGAGAGAAAAAAGGTCGAAATATCCCTTAAAAAACAATGCCGGTCACCTTAAGTGACCGGCATTAGGCTTTTAAGCCACCTTTTTATGTTTGGGTCAATGCAAAGCTACACAGGTATCACATTCATTCTTTGATGATTTTTTGATGCGTATTTCAGTTATTCATCAGGGAACTGGGCAATGAAGCGCTCCGCGTCTTCCACCATTGAACTGTTGCCCACAAAGAATGGTGCACGTTCATGCAGTTTCTGCGGGATGATATCCAGGATACGGTTTTTACCGTCACTGGCTTTACCGCCAGCCTGCTCGGCCAGGAAAGCCATCGGGTTGCATTCATACAGCAGACGCAGTTTTCCGTTCGGATGGCTGGCGGTGCTTGGATAAATATAAATGCCACCTTTCAGCAGGTTGCGGTGGAAATCTGCCACCAGCGAGCCGATGTAGCGTGAGGTGTAAGGGCGTTGCGTCGCTTCATCCTGTTCCTGGCAATACTTGATGTATTTTTTAACGCCAAGCGGGAATTTAATGTAGTTGCCTTCGTTGATCGAGTACATGTTGCCCTTTTTAGGGAAACAGACTTTTTCGTGAGAGAGGCAGAAAACACCAAGTGAAGGATCGTAGGTAAAGGCATGAACGCCTGCGCCGGTGGTGTAAACCAACATGGTGGAAGAACCATATACCACATAACCTGCGGCGACCTGGCGGTTTCCCGGTTGCAGGAAGTCAGCTTCCGTCACCGGCTGACCCAGCGGAGTCGTACGGCGGTAAATCGAGAAAATTGTCCCGACAGAAACGTTAACGTCGATGTTTGAAGAACCATCCAGCGGATCCATCAAAATGACGTATTTTGCATTTTCAGCGCGTTCACCTTCGAAAATGACAATCTCATCTTCTTCTTCTGACGCGATACCGGCAATCTCACCACGCGCCTTCATCGCGGCTTTTAATTTTTCATTTGCGTACAGATCAAGTTTCATCTGCACTTCACCCTGCACATTCTCTGCACCACTGGTACCCAGAATGTCGACCAGACCCGCTTTGTTGATATCACGGTGAATGATTTTAGCGCCGAGTTTAATTGCTGAAAGTAACGCTGTCAGTTCACCAGTTGCATGTGGAAAATCTTGCTGCTTCTCAACAATAAATTCGCCTAACGTTTTCATGACACTTTCCCTGAATCGAGGATAGATAACGGTACGTTAATAAAAATTTCACAAGAGCGTGAGCAGTTTAGCCCAAATATATGGACGAATCATAGGCAAATCCATTTCTTCTGGAGGATTCTGAGCGGTAGAATAGCGGCTGACTTAAAGGCATTAATGGAAAATATATGCGCATTCATATTCTTGGGATTTGCGGCACGTTTATGGGCGGGCTGGCGATGCTGGCTCGTGCACAGGGGCATCAGGTAACCGGTTCGGACGACAACGTTTATCCACCGATGAGTACGCTGCTGGAAAATCAGGGGATCGACCTGATCCAGGGGTACGATCCTGCCCAGTTAGATCCTCAGCCGGATCTGGTGATCATCGGCAACGCGATGACGCGCGGCAATCCTTGTGTCGAAGCGGTGCTGGAGCTTGGGATCCCTTATGTCTCAGGCCCGCAATGGTTACATGATCATGTTCTGCCAGAGCGCTGGGTTATTGCCGTTGCGGGGACGCACGGTAAAACCACCACTGCCGGCATGGTAACGTGGATCCTCGAAGCCTGCGGTTATGAACCGGGCTACGTCATTGGTGGCGTGCCGGGCAATTTCGAGGTATCTGCGCGTCTGGGCAACAGCCCGTTTATCGTGCTGGAAGCTGATGAATACGACTGTGCGTTCTTCGATAAGCGTTCCAAGTTTGTTCATTACAGCCCGCGTACGCTGATCCTCAACAATCTCGAATTCGATCACGCTGACATCTTTGATGATCTGAAAGCGATTCAGAAACAATTCCACCATCTGGTGCGTCTGGTGCCGGGCAAGGGAAAAATCATTCTGCCGGAGCACGACACACCGCTGAAACAAGTGATGGCGATGGGGTGCTGGAGTGAGCAGGAATTTGTCGGTGATGCCGAAAATTGTGTGTGGGATGCTAAGAAACTGACGCCAGATTCCAGTACTTTCGAGGTTTATTTGCACGGCGAAGCGGTCGGGCAGGTGAAGTGGAATCTGGTTGGCGAGCACAACATGCATAACGGCCTGATGGCGATTGCTGCGGCACGCCATGTGGGCGTGAAGCCGGAAGATGCCTGTAAGGCATTGGGCGATTTCATTAATGCCCGTCGCCGTCTCGAATTGCGCGGCGTAGAAAATGATGTCAGCGTGTACGACGATTTTGCTCACCATCCGACGGCTATTCTGGCAACGCTTTCTGCATTGCGCAGCAAAGTCGGCGGAACTGCACGTATTCTGGCCGTGCTGGAACCCCGTTCAAACACCATGAAAATGGGCATGAGTAAAAATGAACTGGCACCTTCCCTGGGACGTGCTGATGAAGTTTTCCTTTTACAGCCGCAGCATATTCCCTGGCAGGTGGCCGAAGTGGCTGAACACTGTATTCAGCCTGCTCACTGGAGTGCAGACGTCGATTCACTGGTCGATATGGTCGTTAAGGCCTCTCAGCCTGGCGATCATATTCTGGTGATGAGCAATGGCGGTTTTGGTGGTATACATGGAAAACTGCTTACGGCCCTGGCTGCAAAAGCGAAAGCGTCACAAGATCAGTAAAATCATATTTTTATAGTGAATAAGCACAGCAGTTGCTGTGCTTTTTTTATGCCTGTGATCCGCCGTGTTAAGGTTTTCTCAGGCAAAAAAAAGCCCCCGAAATTTTGAGGGCTAAAGGGTGTCGTCGGACAGGACGACGAGGGTATCGTTAGCAAGAGAGTCGGGCAGTGGCAGTGTCAACGCTCTTCCCAGCCTCAACAGCGCTTATTTTCGCTGGTCTGTGGCTGTTGAAACCCGGTAACGCTAATTTATGAAATAATCAAACAGCGGTTTTATATCAGTGACTTACTCAGGAATGTTATTGATAGATTTCTGCTGTCGCGTGATAAGCACCGTCGTTATGGGCTTCGATCACACGGAAAGATTTTGCGCCCTTGCTCTCAGCTTTATCAGACAGCTGCTGGCGGATATCCATTGGCACGCCGTTGACGCCGCTAACGCTGACCATGCCCATCGGTTGCAGATTTTCTGCCTGCTGGTTTGTCACAAGCTGTGCGGCAGAGGCACCAAAAGAAACAACAGACAACAGGCTAAGTGCGGCAATAGTGGTAATAATTTTCATGATGGTTTCCTGAATTCACAGACGTTGGTGCTTTTCATCAGAGAGCAACGTCGATTGAGATTTGGATTTATCAGGACTGTAATATCGTGTTCTGGAGCGCATAAAGCGTGCGGGAACGTAGATGGTGCAGTGACAAATCCTTCTTAATGCGCATAGCGCGGGCCTGAGTCATTCAGGCCCCTTCGCTTCGTTTACCCGAAATTATTGGTAAATTTCTGCGGTCGCGTGGTAGTTACCTTCTTCACGAACTTCGATAACACGGAATGCTTTAGCACCTTTGGCATCGGCTTTATCTGACAGTGCCTGACGGATATCTGATGGTGCACCGGCTACGCCGCTGACGCTGATCATCCCTGTAGGCTGCATTGTTGCGGCTTGTTCTTGTGTAACAGGTTGTGCTGCAAAAACGCCAAATGACAATGCAGAGAGAATGCTTAATGTTGCGATTGTAGTTTTAACTTTCATGATTTTGACCTCGTCGATTTTATTATGTTTCCAACAACTGGTGCTTCACACCACGGAAATGAGTATACATCTAGTCACGCCATAAATTAATAGCTCGCTAATAGTTATTTGGGTGGTTATATGTCAACTATCTTTGTTTTTAATAACAAAAAGGCATAAAAAGTGGATGAAAAACGTTCGTTTCGTGTTAATTTTTAGTAAAATCAATGGAGTGAGTGAATTTGACTATTTGTGCTTATTCTTGCGGTGAATCACACCCTGGAAATATCTGTGTGACGGAATTTCGTAGGTTGTAGCGAGATTTAACAGAAAGGCGGTGCGTTTGCGGTTTTTTTGAGAAACGGAAGGCAGCAATAAAGGAAGGGAATAGCGTTGAATGAGGTCAGAGAAGGTAATCTTCTGACCTCAGGCACAGAATGAAAGCGACAGGAGGTGCAAAATGTTGCAGCCCTAGAGCTCCTGCTCGAACAAACTGAGGATCGCATCGTGCAACTGTTTGACGCTAAATCCGCGGGCCGGTGTCGTGAAGATCGTATCATCACCGGCAATTGTTCCGAGGATCCCTTCGGATTTACCCAGGGAATCGAGTAAACGCGCGATCAGTTGTGCGGCTCCCGGGCTGGTTCGGATCACCACAACGGCATCGTTATGGTCGATATCCAGCACAAGATTCTTCAGAGGACTGGTGGTTGTCGGCACGCCAATTTCAGCGGGCAGGCAGTACACCATTTCCATCTTCGCATTACGAGTTCTGACAGCACCAAATTTTGTCAGCATCCGTGAGACTTTTGACTGATTGATATTTTCGAAACCATCATCCTGAAGTGCGACAACGATTTCGCCCTGAGAGCTGAATTTCTCTTCCTTCAACAGTGCCTTGAAGGCTTTGATCAAATCTTCCTGTTTAGCAGGATTACGCATTTTGCACCCTGGTCTCTGAATCATAGTGGGGCTGATTATGCAGATAATTGAATTTTTATGCAACAGAGGTTAATTGCAAAAATCATGAATTAAGCTTGGAACAAGGAATGTAAGTGCCGCTGTTTTAAGCTCAATTTAATGAATATGCCAAAATTGTGCATTGCGGGTGAACTGTGTTGCACAAGGGATTTAATGTGATGATCTCGATTCAGCTCTCACATTGGACCGAATTTAACCATTTATTAACCTGGCCTATTTTGTGGTGCTATTTTTAATGATGAAGCTTTCCGATAAAAAGTCACTAAAAGCGGAAAAAGGTCATCTTAGAGATGTTTTTTTACTTTCTAAACGACCAACCTCAGATTCTCTGCAGGTGAGCGATTGTTTTTAACAGCGTAAGTGATTAAGGTCACACCAATTAATTACACGACACTTATAAGTTAATGATAAAAAAGGAGTATAGGATGAAAGTTGCAGTTCTAGGTGCTGCGGGTGGTATCGGTCAGGCCCTCGCGCTTCTGCTCAAGACCCAGCTACCTTCCGGTTCCGAACTCTCATTATATGATATCGCACCGGTCACTCCGGGTGTCGCCGTCGATCTCAGCCATATCCCTACCGCGGTCAAAATTAAAGGTTTCTGTGGTGAAGATGCTAAACCGGCTCTGGAAGGGGCTGACATCGTCCTGATTTCTGCGGGGGTGGCACGTAAACCCGGCATGGATCGTTCAGACCTGTTTAATGTGAATGCCGGGATCGTGCGGAATCTGATCCAGCAAGTTGCCAGTACCTGCCCGAAAGCCTGCATTGGTATTATCACTAACCCGGTAAATACCACGGTCGCGATTGCGGCTGAAGTATTGAAAAATGCGGGCGTCTACGACAAAAATAAACTGTTTGGCGTAACGACTCTGGACGCAATCCGCTCCAATACTTTTGTCGCTGAGCTGAAGGGTAAGCAACCTGAAGATATCGAAGTGCCAGTTATCGGCGGGCACTCTGGTGTGACGATTCTGCCTTTATTGTCTCAGATCCCAGGTGTCTCTTTCACTGAAAGCGAAATTGTTGCACTGACTCAGCGCATTCAGAATGCCGGAACGGAAGTGGTAGAGGCCAAAGCCGGTGGCGGTTCTGCCACGCTTTCAATGGGGCAGGCTGCAGCACGCTTCGGGCTTTCATTGATGCGGGCGATGCAGGGTGAAGAGAATGTTGTGGAATGTGCCTATGTTGAAGGTAAAGGCGATTATGCGCGATTTTTCGCACAACCGGTTCTGCTAGGTAAACATGGCATTGCAGAGCTTATCGATATCGGTCAGCTCAGTGCTTTTGAGCAGCAATCGCTGGATTCGATGCTGGATATTCTTCGCAAAGATATCGAGCTTGGTGAGCAGTTTATTAATAAGTGAACATTGAACAAAGCCGCCGGTTAACGGGCGGCTTTTGTTTTTCTTAACGCGGTGTTTCATTGGTCGGGCGGCAACGGCGTTCAATGATTTGCAACGTTTTGGGATCAAAATACCGGCTAGGCCAGATCAGTGAGGGATGGATACCCAAAGCGCCTGCGATAAGCAATTCTCCTTTTGGCCATGGCCGTGATAATGCATTTGAAAGTGTCGAAGAGCTCAGGCCTGCTGATCGTGATACTGCTGCGAGTGTGGTGCCCTTCTTTCTCAGTGCTGCAATAATATCAGCCTGGTGCCAGTCTTCATTCCTTGTCATCATGATCTCTTCCTTCTGAAAAATGATTTTCAATAAATACGCTATTAAACATACTTTTAAAAATTGCTCATACTACTCATATAAACCATATCAATGTTTCCTAAAATCCATTATTTTACTTATTTAGAAAATACATTCTTATTTTGATTTAGACAAACAAGTAAATTCCTTTTGCTTTTTGTGATTTGTGTCAGTTTATAATTTTATTATTGTATTTTTTTAAAGTGAAAACGTAACTGGCATGTGTTTTTTTTGAACAAATACATTGATAGGGTTAATTAACCAATTGAATTTTAGTTATTTAAATTATGATTTAAGGCGGTTTTTCTTGCTTTTTTAGATGGCTATCTACTTGTTGTAATTTGCTTTTTTTAATTTTCCTCTTATTTTAGTTTAAGATTTTATTTAAACTGCTTTCCGAAAAAAAATTTAATCAGTTCACCCGGCTGTTGATAAACATAATTCATGGAAGCATTTACATACATCTATAGACTCACTCCAAAAAATTGAATATCTTCTTTCTGTCACATAGGTGTTTTTCTAAATGACTTATGTTAATACCACCTTTTATATAAACGCTCATTACCAGAAAATATCAGCATTACCCTCATGGATGTATAACAACGATCTTTCTTACTTACTTAATAAGAAACAAGGAATGTTATGAAAAAAGAGTGGTTTGCAGCAAAGGAACTGACCGGAAAAGAAGGACTGCCGACGTCAACCCAAGGTGTGCATGGGATGGCTCGCAGATTGTGCTGGATTAAACGCCGCAGGCTGGGCGTTCAGGGACGTGCAGTGGAATATCACATCGACAGCTTGCCCGGTAATGCCGCCGCCAGTTTATCGATGAATGAGCGTTCTGCTGAATATGTGTATACGTCACATCAGGACCCACTGGCGATCTGGATCGAAAGTTATAAGCAACTGAGAGAACCTGAACGTGAAACGATGATCTCATTCATTGTGAGGGAAGGGATATCTGAGTTGCTCAACAGATTACGTGAGCCTGAAAAAAACTAGCGCAATAATGCCTGTCGCGCCTGCTTTATTCTGGCAGGTACGACAGGCAAATATCAGAAATCGCGTTTTACAGACATATGCGCGAGGCCTTCAAGCGCAGAGCGATATTCGGACTCCGGGAGCACCTGAAGCGCCTGGATGGCTTTATCAGCTTCTTCTTCAGCACGCTGGCGGGTGTAAGCCAGAGAGCCCCACTGATGCATTGCTGCCAGCACGGGTTCCAATAAATGGCGCCCGTTACCCTCTTCGATAGCTTTGCGGATCATAGCGGATTGTTCGGCATCACCGTGCTGCATCGCATGCAGAAGGGGCAACGTCGGTTTTCCTTCATCAAGGTCATCGCCAGTGTTTTTGCCCAGCGTTTCGCCATCAGCATCGTAATCGAGCAAATCATCAATCAGCTGGAAAGCGGTGCCCAGATAACGACCATAATCTTGCAAAGCTGTAATCTGCTCATTGTTTCCGCCCGCCAGCATGGCAGAGGCTTGCGACGCGGCTTCAAAAAGACGCGCAGTTTTGCTGTAAATCACCTGCATGTAACTGGCTTCTGTGATGTCAGGATCATTGCAATTAATCAGTTGCTGCACTTCGCCTTCTGCAATCACATTCACCGCTTTTGCCATCAGAGCCAGAACAGGAAGCGATTCAAGATCTGTCATCATTTGAAATGCGCGGGTGTAGATAAAATCGCCGACCAATACGCTGGCGGCGTTGCCAAATGCGGCGTTCGCAGTGGCCTTTCCCCGACGCATATCTGATTCGTCAACCACATCGTCATGTAACAGTGTGGCGGTATGAATAAACTCAATCAGAGCAGCGACTTTGATGTGTTTATCGCCCTGGTAGGATAGTGCTTTGGCTGCCAGTACTGCTATCATCGGGCGGATACGTTTGCCGCCGCCACTGATGATGTAATATCCCAGTTGATTGATGAGAGAAACCTCTGAATTCAACTGTTCAAGGATGGATGCATTGACTGCAGCCATGTCGTCCTGGGTAAGATCAATAATCTGTTCTAGGTTCATTGTGTTTTTTCAGCTGTTGTTCTCTTCACCGCAATGAGGTCTGGCTCACATTGGCACATGGCGCTAACTGTAAAGGGGATTGTACTTGAAAAACAGTGTAGATAAATGATATCGGAAGAACTGCGCTTTTTTTCTTCTTTTGTCGTCATTGTACTCTTGTCTTATGCTGATTTTTTGCGTAGAATTCGCGCCCTATTGTGAATATTTATAGCGCCCTCTGGACTATACAAAGTTGAGTGCGCGGAAAGCGGAGTTTTATATGTACGCGGTTTTCCAAAGTGGTGGTAAACAACACCGTGTCAGCGAAGGACAGACTATCCGTCTGGAGAAGCTGGACGTTGCAACTGGCGAAGCTATCGAGTTCGATCAGGTTCTGATGATTGCAAACGGTGAAGAAATCAACATCGGTCTGCCTTTAGTGGCTGGCGGTGTAATCAAAGCTGAAGTCGTTGCTCACGGTCGTGGCGAAAAGGTCAAAATCGTTAAGTTTCGTCGTCGTAAACACTATCGTAAGCAGCAGGGCCACCGTCAGTGGTTCACTGACGTTAAAATCACCGGCATCAGCGCTTAAGATTAGGAGAGCGGAACAATGGCACACAAAAAGGCTGGCGGCTCCACACGTAACGGTCGCGATTCAGAAGCTAAACGTCTGGGCGTAAAACGCTTTGGCGGCGAAGCAGTACTGGCAGGCAGCATCATCGTTCGTCAGCGCGGCACCAAATTCCACGCTGGTATCAACGTGGGTTGCGGCAAGGACCACACTCTGTTTGCTTTGGCTGACGGTAAAGTCAAGTTCGAAGTTAAAGGCCCGAAAAACCGTAAGTACATCAGCATCGAAGCTGAATAAGTTTTTCGCGTCTTAGTAAATAGATGTAAGCCCCGCAATTCGTTGCGGGGCTTTTTACATTCTGGTTAGCCCATTCTGGCGGGATATGGATACGAAATCACAGGCACCTGTCGGGATTCTGTTGGCGCTGATTACTGCCATGAGCTGGGGCTCTTTGCCTATCGCCATGAAGCAGGTTCTGGTGGTGATGGATCCCTTTACTGTGGTTTGGTATCGGTTTTCGATGGCGGCCGTTGTGCTGGGTTGCATTTTGGCCATGAGGCGAAGGCTGCCTCCGAGAGCGATTTTCAGGCGACCGCGCTGGCTGGTTTTAGTGCTGATTGCAACTTGTGGATTACTGGGAAACTTTGTTCTTTTTAGTTCTTCTTTGCAATTTCTTAGCCCGACGGCTTCTCAGGTTATCGGACAGCTTTCTCCGGTCGGTATGATGGTGGCCAGCGTAATCATCCTAAAAGAAAGGATGCGCGTTACGCAGGTTATTGGCGCCAGTATGTTAATTTTTGGGCTGATATTGTTTTTCAATACCAGTCTGATTGAGATTTTCACCCGTCTGACGGATTACACTTTGGGTGTGATTTTTGGCGTCGGGGCAGCAACAGTTTGGGTGATATACGGTGTGGCGCAAAAGGTTTTACTGCGTCAACTGGCTTCACCGCAAATCCTTTTTTTGCTGTACACTTTATGTTCTATCGCATTGCTCCCGCTGGCCAGCCCTGCGGTGCTTTCACAGCTCAGCGGCTGGCAGTTTGCCTGCCTGTTGTTTTGCGGCGCGAATACCTTGGTAGGATATGGCGCCTTAGCGGAAGCGATGGCGAGATGGCAGGCAGCTCAGGTAAGTGCATTAGTGACACTCACGCCGCTGTTTACCCTGCTATTTTCAGATTTATTGGCACTTGCCTGGCCTGACTTTTTTGCTGCACCAGTACTTAATTTTATTGGTTATCTGGGAGCATTTGTGGTGGTGGCGGGTGCAATGTTTTCCGCAATTGGCCATCGATGGTGGCCACGTCGGACAGAGCAAAACCTGGTAGCTAAACTTTAGCTGCCCGGCGAATGATTTACGGAGACAGAACAAATGAAGTTTGTTGATGAAGCCACGATTCTGGTTGTGGCCGGTGATGGCGGTAACGGGTGCGTCAGCTTCCGCCGCGAAAAATACATTCCACGTGGCGGCCCTGACGGTGGCGACGGTGGTGATGGCGGTGATGTGTACCTCGTTGCTGATGAGAACCTCAATACGCTGATCGATTTCCGCTTTGTGAAATCTTATCGTGCTGAGCGCGGTACTAACGGTCAGAGCAGCGACTGTACTGGTAAACGCGGTAAGGACATCACCATTAAAGTGCCTGTGGGAACGCGAGTTCTTGACCAAAGCACTGGCGAAGTCCTGGCCGATATGACCAAAAATGGTCAGGTTAATATGGTCGCTAAAGGCGGTTTCCACGGACTCGGTAACACCCGTTTTAAATCTTCCGTGAACCGTTCACCGCGTCAGAAAACCATGGGCACCAAAGGTGAAGAGCGTGATATCGCACTCGAACTGATGCTGCTTGCCGATGTAGGCATGCTGGGTCTGCCAAACGCAGGTAAATCGACGTTTATCCGCTCCGTCTCTGCAGCGAAGCCGAAAGTGGCTGATTATCCGTTTACCACACTGGTGCCAAGCCTCGGTGTTGTACGTATGGATCACGAACAAAGCTTCGTGGTTGCAGACATCCCCGGTCTGATCGAAGGGGCTTCTGAAGGCGCTGGTTTGGGTATCCGCTTCCTGAAGCACCTTGAGCGTTGCCGCGTTCTGTTGCACCTGATCGACATTGCGCCGATCGATGAATCTGATCCGATCGAAAATGCCAAAGTCATCATCAATGAACTGAAGCAATACAACGCCAAGCTGGCTGAAAAGCCGCGCTGGTTAGTGTTCAATAAAGTTGATCTGATCGAGAAAGAAGAAGCTGAAACGCGTGCTAAAGCGATTGCTGATGCATTAGGCTGGGAAGGTAACTATTACCTTATTTCCGCTGCAAACCGCGAAGGTGTGAATGCATTGTGTTGGGACGTGATGAAGTTCATCAACGAAAATCCTAAGCACATGGCGATTGAAGAAGCGGCACCCGAGAAAGTTGAGTTCATGTGGGATGATTATCACCGTGAACAACTGGCTGAAGTGGAATCTGAAGCCGACGACGACTGGGATGATGACTGGGATGAAGATGACGACGAAGGCGTAGAAATCATTTACGAACGTTAATCCCGTGTATTAGCGTTTCATCGCTGAAAGAAAGGCTGCCATTGGCAGCCTTTTTCTTTTTGATCGCGTGTTAATCGGAGCGCGTATTAACGGGTGTCTGGTGAAAGTGTCAGCGAGCTTTGTAATGCAACATTCGGTAGCCAGCATTGTGCGCTGAGGCCAGTGTTGCCGGGACGATTTCGCAATGTCAGCGTACCGCCATGCAGGTGCGCAATCCGCACCACAATATTTAAGCCCAGGCCGCTGCCTCCATAACGTTGGTCGACGCGCTTAAAAGCCTGTGTCAGTTCACTGGCCTTCGTTTCATCAATACCCGGACCGGCATCGTCTATCTTTATCAGGAATCCGTTGTCTTGCGGTGCAATTGTGATGCCGATGTCGCTATTTTCAGGCCCGTAGCGGTAAGCATTTTCGACCAGATTGCGTACCATTAAACGTAGCAGCACAGCATCCCCCTGAATTTCAGCACGAGGCGGCAGGTGTATTTTCAAGTTTTGACCGCGTTCACTGAGCATTTCACACAGCTCTTCTCTGAGCGGCTCAACGACGTTACTGATCAGGTCAACCTGCTGATATTCGCCTTTGGCAAAATTCTGTCCGGCGCGGGCAAGCATAAGTAACTGCTCTATGGTATGCATTAACTGGTCGATGCGGCTTATCAGAGTATCGCTGCCTTCTACGCCTTTTTTGTGCATTATTTCCAGATGCAACCGGACGCCTGCCAGTGGAGTGCGCAACTCATGAGCCGCATCCGCAGTGAACAATCGTTCCTGCTGAATGGTGCTGGAGAGACGGGAGAAAAGCTGATTCAATGCATTCGTCACGGCCACAATCTCCCTGGTTTCGCTGTTGAGTGGCAGGGGAGAGAGGTTATCGGCTGAACGGGTCTCCAGTCGTTTTTGTAACTGGTTAAGAGGCCGAATAATCCAGCTGATGGCCCAAAAGGACAGTACCAGAGTAATACTCATCATGAGTAAGGAAGGGGCAATCAGTGAAGCAATGGCTTCTGCAATTTCTTTCTCAACGTGCGCGTTACGCACTTTGGCTGACAGGGTGTCATTGACCAGCAGGTTAATTTGTTCCTGGCTCTCGTGCCAGAGCCAGAAAATACTGATGAGCTGAGTCACGAACAGGATCAGAGCCAGCATAACCAGAAGGCGGCGGCGCATACTGGTCATACGATTATTTCCAGCCTGTAGCCGATACCACGTACAGTTCTGATGACTTCTTTACCCAATTTGCGGCGCAGATTATGAACATGTACCTCAAGCGTATTGGAGCCTAAATCATCCTGCCAGGTATAGAGATCTTGCTGGAGCAACTCGCGGTTTACAGTCTGCCCGGCACGCATCATCAGTCGTGACAAAATCGCGAACTCTTTGGGCGTGACCTCTACCGGCGCATCATTGAGATAAGCCTGCTGAGAGGAGAGATTGATTTTCAGGTTGCCGACGGAAATCTGGTTGTCACTCTGCCCCTGATAACGGCGGATCAGGGCGCGGACACGGGCCTGTAATTCGACTAAGGCAAAGGGTTTAATCAGATAGTCATCGGCACCGGCGTCAAGGCCATCGACGCGGTCTTCAAGTGCATCGCGGGCGGTAAGAATCAACACGGGCAGGGAAATACTTTGACGTCGCCACTGGCGCAGCAGCGTTGCGCCATCTTTGTCTGGCAATCCTAAATCTAGGATCACCAGACTGTACTGACTGGTTTGGATCAGACTCTGCGCCTCGGCCGCGGTTGACGCGCAGTCGCAGGCATAATTTTCACTGGTAAGTGCCAGCGTTAATCCCTGCCGTAAAAGTTCATCATCTTCAACTATCAGCAGTTTCATCGTCTGGCACTTCTCCGTGGTTAATTATTTTGGTAGATATCCCTGTAGAGACGGCTTTCAAAGCGCACCAGCGGTGCACGCCGTGTACGTTGATCTTCAGGGGGAACAGCATAGCCTGAAAGGAACTGCACAAAGGCCATACGCTGTCCGCTGGCTGTGGTGATGAAACCTGCCAGATTATATACGCCAGACAGTGAACCGGTTTTTGCCGATACTTTGCCGTCGACACCCGCTTCATGCAGACCACCGCGGTACTGTAAGGTTCCGTCATGGCCAGCTAAAGGCAACATCGAAATAAAATCTAATTCTTTGTCGTGCTGGGCGATATATTGCAGCACCTGCATCATTGTGGCCGGTGACAATAAATCATGGCGTGAAAGCCCGGAACCATCAACCTGAATCGAGTTACCCAAATCCACGCCTGCTTTCTGACGCAAAATCTGACGAACCGCGTCTGAGCCCGCCCGCCATGTTCCCGGCACACCAAAACGCTGATGACCAATCGTACGGAAGACCGTATCAGCGATCATGTTGTCTGATTTCTTAAGCATCTGATGCAGCAAATCATGCAGGGGCACTGATTGCGTTTGTGCCAGAACCGTACCTGCTGGTGTCGGCTGGGTTTGACGTTTCAGGGTGCCGTCAATCTGGATATCTGCCTGCAACAGCTCATCTTTAAGAATCGCACCGGCATAACTGGCACCATCCTGAATAGCAAAAGCCAGTGGCAGAGGCTCGCTGCGTTGAGTCAGACAACCAGTGAGTGTATATCGGTTGAATTCACCCGGGACGACATCCAGTTCGCAATACTGCGCATCCGGAGAGCCTTTTGCCAGCGTGCGGACTTCACTGAACATATGCACTGGATAATAAGAGGCTACGCGAATAAACGCGTTCTCGTCAGGTTTAGGCGCGCTATAGAGAGATACCGAGAAACAGTTTCTGTCGACAATTGCGGCTGCTGGGGGAGCGCTGAAGCATTGGGTGATATCATTCCATGGCCATCCGGGAGCTTTGTCATGGCTTGCAAACACGGAAGTGTTAATGACCACATCGCCAGTGATTTCTTTGACGCCCTGTTTTTTCAAAACAGCGACCATATTCCGAATATTCTGGCGTTTCAGGGTCGGGTCACCAGAAAACCGAGCGACCAGATCTCCCTTGAGAACTCCGTCAGAAACAGAACCCGATGTTTCGAGTGTAGTGGTGAAACGGAAATCAGGCCCCAACTGCAACAGCGCAGCCAGTGCCGTCAGAATCTTCATAGTACTGGCAGGCAGCGCCATCTGGGTACCGTGATAATCGATCACAGGCGCAGGGGCGCCAATTTTCTGTACCAGCACCGCCAGATTCGTGCCATCAGGCAGATATTCTGTGTAATTTTCGATCTGAGCCGCATTTGTATTCAGAACAAACGCGCATGCTAATCCACTGACAATTCGTAAAAAACGCATTATTTTGAGTAAAGGCTCTGAGTAACGGCAGGATAATGTGGTGCCATACTACGATGCTACGAACCAAGGCGCAACGTGGCTGAAAGTAAACGATGATCCTCAAGGAACTCTACGTTAAAATACGAATCAAAATGCGAAATGATTCCTGGCCTGGTGGCAACGCCGGGTGAGGTTTTTTTTGTTTTTCGCCAGAGAGTCGGTCAGAAGAACTGGCTTAATTTCTTACCTGATTCAATCAGGACGGTGTTTACCGAAAGGACCAAGTTAGAGGTAATAAATATATGAAACCGATTCCGATGACGTTACGTGGCGCAGAAAGATTACGTGAAGAACTGGACCATCTGAAGAGCGTCCGTCGCCCGAAAATCATTTCTGATATCGCGACCGCACGTGAGCATGGTGATTTGAAAGAGAATGCTGAATACCATGCTGCGCGTGAACAGCAGGGTTTTTGTGAAGGCCGTATCCAGGAAATCGAAGCTAAGCTTTCGAATGCTCAGGTTATTGATGTGACCAAAATGCCCGCAACCGGCCGTGTCATTTTTGGTGCGACAGTGACTGTGATGAACCTGGACACTGAAGAAGAACAAAAATACCGCATCGTGGGTGATGACGAAGCAGATTTTAAGCAAAATCTGATTTCTGTGAATTCCCCGATTGCCCGCGGTTTGATTGGCAAAGAGCAGGATGATGTTGTTGTCATCAAAACGCCTGGCGGCGATGTTGAGTTTGAAGTATTGAAGGTCGAATACCTCTAAAATCTGCATTAAAAAGGGCGAAACGTGATGTTTCGCCCGATAATTCTCACATTCATGCAGTGAATTGCTTCACAGTAAATTGAAAACTAAAGTAAAAAGGCCTGCTCAGACCTTCCCCTGAACGTGATTTCGTGGCACCTTTCCGAAAATCTACAGCGCTTTTCGTTAAACCTTAATGGATTAACGCGGTAAGATAATTTTGCGGTCTTCGGTGGAAGGGCGATAAAGTACCAGCATATTGCCGATGACTTGCACATTACACGCCTTGGTTTCACGCACAATCGCGTCTACGATCAAAGACTTCGTTTCGCGTTCTTCTGCCGCGACTTTAACCTTGATCAGTTCGTGATGTTGCAGCGCCTGTTCGATTTCGGCGAGCACACCCTCAGTCAGCCCGTTGTTGCCCAGCATAACAACCGGTTTCAGGGGATGCGCGAGGCCTTTCAGGTACTGTTTTTGTTTATTGTTAAGATTCATCGTCTTTTTTGCTTAAGTTGGGATTGAAAACGGGTCATTCTACCGCCATCTCATGTATATCACCAACCCGGACTGCTTCGGGGAGGGAATAATACTGACTTAGCCATAGACGTCATGATGCTAACAGCTTGTTCCAAAAGCTCTAACTCAGGGTGGTTGGAAAACTATATGGTTACTAAATAATGTCTAATAAAAAGCGTTCTGCAAGTTCCAGTCGCTGGTTGCAGGAACACTTTAGCGATAAATATGTGCTACAGGCACAGAAAAAAGGGCTGCGTTCCCGTGCCTGGTTTAAACTTGATGAAATACAGCAAGGCGATAAGCTGTTTAAACCGGGTATGACGGTGGTTGATTTAGGAGCAGCTCCTGGTGGTTGGTCACAGTATGTGGCGACGCAGATCGGTAACAAAGGGCGAATTATTGCTCTTGACCTTTTACCTATGGATCCTATTGTTGGAGTCGACTTCCTTCAAGGGGATTTTCGTGATGAATTAGTTCTCAAAGCGCTGCTTGAACGCGTGGGAGAAAGCAAGGTTCAGGTGGTCATGTCCGATATGGCCCCTAATATGAGCGGTACTCCGGCAGTCGATATTCCAAAATCGATGTATCTGGTTGAATTAGCATTGGATATGTGTCGGGATGTATTAGCACCAGGCGGAAGTTTCCTGGTGAAGGTGTTTCAGGGAGATGGCTTTGATGAATACCTGCGGGAAATTCGCTCCCTGTTTACGAAGGTGAAGATTCGTAAGCCAGACGCTTCCCGAGCACGTTCGCGAGAAGTGTACATCGTAGCGACAGGGCGGAAACTGTAGTTCCCTAACGCTGTTTGTTAACACAGTTGTAATATGAGGTTAATCCCTTGAGTGACATGGCGAAGAACCTGATCCTCTGGTTAGTCATCGCGGTTGTATTGATGTCTGTATTTCAGAGTTTTGGTCCCAGCGAATCTAATGGTAACAAGGTAGATTACACTACCTTTACAACCGAAGTGGCCCAAGACCAGGTCCGTGAAGTACGTATCAATGGACGTGCGATTGACGTTATCAAAAAAGACAGCAGCAAATACACAACCTATATTCCGGTTAATGATCCTAAATTGCTGGATACGCTGCTGAGCAAAAACGTGAAAGTTGTTGGTGAACCGCCTGAACAGCAGAGTTTCCTGGCGACTATCTTCATTTCATGGTTCCCGATGCTGCTTCTGATTGGCGTCTGGATATTCTTTATGCGACAGATGCAGGGTGGCGGTGGCAAAGGCGCAATGTCCTTTGGTAAAAGCAAAGCCCGCATGCTGACGGAAGACCAAATCAAAACTACGTTTGCTGACGTTGCAGGTTGTGACGAAGCGAAGGAAGAGGTGAGCGAGCTGGTTGATTACCTGCGTGAACCAAGCCGTTTCCAGAAACTGGGCGGTAAAATTCCTAAAGGCGTTCTGATGGTGGGTCCTCCGGGTACGGGTAAGACCTTGCTGGCTAAAGCCATTGCCGGTGAAGCCAAAGTCCCGTTCTTTACGATTTCGGGTTCTGACTTCGTTGAAATGTTCGTCGGTGTGGGTGCATCACGTGTCCGTGACATGTTCGAACAGGCGAAGAAAGCGGCTCCATGTATCATCTTCATCGATGAAATTGACGCCGTTGGCCGTCAGCGTGGTGCAGGTTTAGGCGGTGGTCATGATGAACGTGAGCAAACCCTGAACCAGATGCTGGTTGAGATGGATGGTTTCGAAGGTAACGAAGGTATTATCGTTATTGCCGCGACCAACCGTCCGGATGTTCTGGACCCTGCGTTGCTGCGTCCGGGCCGTTTTGACCGTCAGGTTGTTGTCGGCTTGCCAGATGTCCGTGGCCGTGAACAGATCCTGAAAGTTCACATGCGTCGTGTTCCGCTGGCGACAGATGTTGATGCTTCTGTGATTGCCCGTGGTACACCAGGATTCTCTGGTGCTGACCTGGCTAACCTGGTCAACGAAGCTGCACTGTTCTCTGCTCGTGGTAACAAACGTGTGGTGTCGATGGTCGAGTTCGAAAAAGCCAAAGACAAAATCATGATGGGTGCTGAGCGCCGTTCCATGGTAATGACCGAATCGCAGAAAGAGTCCACTGCATATCACGAAGCGGGACACGCCATCATTGGCCGTCTGGTTCCTGAACATGACCCAGTGCACAAGGTGACCATTATCCCTCGTGGCCGTGCATTAGGTGTGACTTTCTTCCTGCCCGAAGGTGATGCGATCAGCGCCAGCCGTCAGAAACTCGAAAGTCAGATTTCTACCTTATATGGTGGCCGTCTTGCTGAAGAGATTATTTACGGTGTGGAAAAAGTGTCTACCGGTGCGTCTAACGATATCAAAGTAGCCACGTCGATTGCCCGTAACATGGTTACGCAGTGGGGCTTCTCAGATAAATTAGGTCCGTTGCTGTATGCGGAAGAAGAAGGTGAAGTCTTCCTCGGTCGTTCAGTCGCGAAAGCTAAGCATATGTCTGATGAAACCGCCCGTATCATCGATCAGGAAGTTAAGTCTCTGGTTGAACGTAACTACGTTCGTGCGCGTACTTTGCTGATGGAAAACATGGATATCCTTCATTCAATGAAAGATGCCCTGATGAAGTATGAAACCATCGATGCACCGCAAATTGATGACCTGATGAACCGTACTGAAGTTCGCCCGCCAGCTGGCTGGGACGATGCTAACGGCAAAAACGGTAACAGCAGCTCCAATGACGGCGGTACGCCAAAAGCGCCAACGCCTGTCGACGAACCTCGTACGCCGAATCCTGGCAACACGATGTTTGAGCAATTCAGCGGCAAGTAAGAGGCTGATTGGAAAATAATGCTGATGACACTCAACCCCGGGCTTGCCCGGGGTTTTTTATGCGTGCATTCTTTGCCTCGGAATTTGAAAAGCCTTTATTGATTGATCAGAAGGGACGTGATTTATGCACCTCACTGCCAGAGAGTCCAGATTGGATCTCACTTACCCCCAGGTTATGGGGATCCTGAACGTTACCCCCGACTCATTTTCCGATGGCGGGCGACATAACACGCTTGATCTTGCTCTCAGACATGCTCAGGCAATGGTTGATGCAGGCGCGACAATTCTCGACATCGGTGGTGAATCGACCCGCCCTGGTGCAGCAGAAGTCAGCGAAGATGAGGAACTGGCCCGTGTGGTGCCGGTAGTCGAAGCCATTGCGCAGCGTTTTGATGTCTGGATCTCCGTCGATACCTCAAAAGCCGCCGTGATCCGTGAAGCGGCAAATGCGGGCATGCATCTGATCAACGATATCCGTTCACTTCAGGAGCCCGGTGCGCTACAGGCTGCGGCCGAAACAGGTTTGCCTGTTTGTCTGATGCACATGCAGGGTGACCCCAAAACGATGCAGCATGCCCCGCATTACGACAATGTCGTTGCGCAGGTGGATCAGTATTTTTTTGAGCAAATTGCCCGTTGTGTTAACGCCGGCATTGCGAAAGAGAAATTGTTGCTCGATCCGGGCTTCGGTTTCGGTAAAAATTTGGAGCATAACTATCAGTTGCTCGCACGGTTGGCTGAGTTTCATCACTTTGGCATGCCATTGTTAGTGGGGATGTCGAGGAAATCCATGGTGGGGCAACTTCTGCATGTTTCTCCTGAGAAACGGGTTACCGGAAGTGTTGCTTGTGCTGTGATCGCTGCCATGCAAGGTGCTAAGATCGTGCGTGTACATGATGTAAAAGAAACCGTTGAAGCGATGCGTATCGTGGAAGCGACACTTTCTGCAAGGGATAAAAACTAATTATGAGCAACCGTAAATACTTTGGGACAGATGGCATCCGCGGAAAAGTGGGCGATACCCCGATTACCCCTGATTTTGTTCTGAAACTAGGCTGGGCGGCTGGCAAAGTATTAGCACGCCACGGTTCGCGTAAAGTGATCATCGGGAAAGATACCCGCATTTCGGGTTATATGCTGGAATCAGCGTTAGAAGCAGGGCTTGCTGCTGCAGGTTTATCGGCTTCTTTCACAGGCCCGATGCCAACGCCTGCCGTTGCTTACCTGACACGTACTTTCCGTGCAGAAGCGGGCATCGTTATTTCAGCCTCGCATAATCCTTACTACGATAACGGTATTAAGTTTTTCACAATCGACGGGACTAAATTACCTGACGAAGTGGAAGAGGCGATTGAAGCTGAGCTTGAAAAACCACTGACATGTGTTGAATCTGCCGAACTGGGTAAAGCCAGCCGCATCGTGGATGCCGCCGGTCGTTACATCGAATTCTGTAAAGGCACATTCCCGACAGAACTGAGTCTGAACAGTCTGAAAATTGTGGTCGACTGTGCCAACGGCGCTACTTATCACATTGCACCTAGCGTTTTGCGCGAATTGGGGGCAAAAGTCATCGCTATCGGCTGTGAGCCGGATGGGATGAACATCAACGAAGAGTGCGGCGCAACGGATGTCCGTCAGTTGCAGCAGCGTGTTCTGGCTGAAAAAGCAGATGTCGGGCTGGCTTTTGACGGCGATGGTGATCGCCTGATCATGGTTGATCACGAAGGCAATAAAGTTGATGGCGACCAAATCCTCTACATCATTGCGCGTGAAGGGCTTCGTCAGGGCCAGTTGAAAGGCGGTGCTGTCGGCACGCTGATGAGCAATATGGGCCTCGAGCTGGCCTTAAAGCAACTGGGCATTCCCTTTACCCGTGCGAAAGTAGGTGATCGCTACGTACTGGAAAAAATGCAGGAAAAAGGTTGGCGGATCGGGGCTGAGAACTCAGGCCATATCATTTTGCTGGATAAAACCACTACCGGTGATGGCATTGTGGCAGGTTTGCAAGTGCTTACCGCGATGGTGCGCAATCATATGAGCTTGCATGACCTGTGCAGCGGCATGAAATTGCTTCCGCAGATCCTGATCAACGTCCGTTTTGCTGGTGAACATGATCCGCTGGAATCCGATGAGGTTAAGCAGGTCACGGCTGAAGTTGAAAAGCAGTTAGCGGGCCGCGGTCGGGTGCTGTTGCGTAAATCAGGTACCGAACCTCTGCTGCGCGTAATGGTCGAAGGGGAAGATGCCGAGCTGGTGGAAAAACTGGCCAACCGTATTGCGGATGCCGTCAAAGCGGTCAAAGCGTAAGCCGATAAAAAACGGTAAATTTTCGGTGAGTTTCTCGCTGCCGGACCTCCTGGCAGCATGTTTTATCCCGATTTGCCGTTTTTTTCCGCAAACGAACAGTTTGATGAAAATTGCCCTTGCACGGTAATACGGCTTTGGTTAGTATTCACACCCGCTTCAGTGGGTCCTTTGATGACCTGCTAAATGGTGAGAAGCAATTGGCATGCGGTGAACCCGCGAGGATACAGGTACTACTATGTACGACGCTCTTCTGGTGATTTTCCTTATCGTAGCAATTGGGCTTATCGCTCTGGTTATGCTGCAACAAGGTAAAGGCGCTGATATGGGAGCCTCTTTCGGGGCAGGTGCTTCTGGCACATTGTTCGGTTCGAGTGGTTCCGGTAACTTCATGACCCGCATGACCGGCGTTTTGGCAGCATTGTTCTTTATCATTAGTTTGATTCTCGGGAACATGAGCACCAATAAAGGCCAAAAAGGCAGTGAGTGGGAAAACCTGAGTCAGCCAGCTAAAACTGAGCAGACGACTGCACCGGCAGCTCCAGCAGCGCCTAACAGTGACGTTCCTCACTAAGCAGTAAACTTCTTATCAAAGAAGCTAAGTTTTCAAACAGTGGCTTATGCTTGGACAGTATAAGCGATTGTGAAAAAAAAGAGTGCCGAGGTGGTGGAATTGGTAGACACGCTACCTTGAGGTGGTAGTGCCCGAATGGGCTTACGGGTTCAAGTCCCGTCCTCGGTACCAATCTTTATGATAATTTGCTTTTTAGCGGTTATCGGCGTAGTATTTGCCACGTTTTCGGACGCGGGGTGGAGCAGCCTGGTAGCTCGTCGGGCTCATAACCCGAAGGTCGTCGGTTCAAATCCGGCCCCCGCAACCACTTTCCCTAAGTGTTTATTTCAAATAGACTTTCAGTATCTTCCTGTGATGTTCTGCAGCTTCAATTTGAAAACAACACTTCGCGAAAGTTGTACCGAAGCCGCTATGCGGCGAATAGGGTCCAGTTGCATAAAGCCCCGATTTATCGGGGTTTTTTGTTATTTGGCAACAGAATCACTGGGCTATTTAGCCCTTTTTTTATGTCTTGGGGGTGGGCTTGTCCACATTAGAACAAAAATTAACAGAGCTGATTACAGCACCAGTCGAGGCACTTGGCTTTGAGCTGGTGGGCATCGAGTTCGTTCGGGCTCGCCAATCGACGTTGCGCATCTATATTGATAGTGACGCCGGGATCAATGTTGATGATTGTGCTGATGTCAGCCACCAGGTGAGCGCTGTGCTGGACGTTGAAGATCCAGTCACTGTCGCCTACAACCTGGAAGTTTCCTCTCCAGGCCTTGATCGTCCTATGTTCACCGCTGAACATTATCAACGTTTTCTTGGCGATGAAGTCAGTGTTGTTTTGCGCATGGCAGTGCAAAACCGCCGCAAATGGCAAGGCATCATTAAAGCTGTCGAAGGCGAGATGATCACGGTGACAGTGGAAGGGAAAGATGAAGTGTTCGCACTGAGCAACATCCAGAAAGCGAACCTGGTACCCCACTTTTAAAGAGTTTGGAAGAGGCAACTAGGATGAACAAAGAGATTCTGGCTGTTGTAGAAGCAGTTTCTAATGAAAAATCCCTCCCGCGCGAGAAGATTTTTGAAGCGCTGGAAATTGCATTATCAACGGCGACCAAGAAAAAATACGAGCAGGAAATCGAAGTCCGCGTCAGCATTGACCGCAAAACAGGCGACTTCGATACTTTCCGTCGCTGGGTAGCAGTCAACGAAGTGACTCAGCCGACCCGTGAAATCACCCTCGAAGCTGCACAATACGAAGATCCGTCAATCGACCTCGGCGGATATATTGAAGATCAAATTGAGTCGGTCACTTTCGACCGCATCACTACGCAGACTGCTAAACAAGTTATCGTACAGAAGGTACGTGAAGCAGAACGCGCGATGGTGGTTGATCAGTTCCGTGAGCAGCAAGGTGAAATTGTTACTGGCGTCGTTAAGAAAGTTAACCGTGACAGTATTGCGCTGGATTTAGGCAGCAACGCTGAAGCTGTTATCCTGCGAGAAGACATGCTTCCTCGTGAAAACTTCCGCTCCGGCGACCGTATCCGTGGGGTGCTGTATGATGTTCGCCCTGAAGCACGTGGTGCTCAGCTGTTCGTCAGCCGTTCACGAAACGAGATGCTGATTGAACTGTTCCGCATCGAAGTGCCGGAAATTGGCGAAGAACTGATCGAAATTAAAGCAGCAGCTCGTGATCCGGGTTCCCGTGCAAAAATCGCTGTAAAAACTAACGACAAACGTATCGACCCGGTCGGTGCTTGTGTCGGCATGCGTGGTGCACGCGTTCAGGCCGTTTCCAGTGAACTGGGCGGTGAACGCATTGATATCATCCTTTGGGATGACAATCCTGCGCAATTTGTTATCAACGCAATGGCACCGGCAGACGTCGCTTCCATCGTAGTTGATGAAGATAAATGCACCATGGATATCGCCGTTGAAGCCAGCAATCTGGCACAGGCGATTGGCCGCAATGGCCAGAACGTGCGTTTGGCCTCCCAATTGTTGAAACAGCATCGTGGTGATGACAAGTGGGAACTGAACGTGATGACAGCAGACGACCTGCAAGCCAAACATCAGGCTGAGGCACACGCTGCGATTGATACCTTTACCAAATATCTGGCCATCGATGAAGATTTCGCCACGGTTCTGGTTGAAGAAGGTTTCTCTACGCTTGAAGAACTGGCTTACGTGCCAGTTAACGAACTACTTGAAATCGACGGCCTGGATGAAGACACCGTGGATGCGCTGCGCGAACGTGCGAAAGAAGCGCTGACCACACTGGCTTTAGCTCAGGAAGAAAGTCTCGGTGACAAAAAGCCTGCTGACGATCTGCTTAATCTGGCGGGTCTGGAACGTAGCATGGCATTTAAACTGGCTGCACAAGGGGTTTGTACGCTGGAAGATCTTGCCGAGCAGGGTGTCGACGATCTGGCTGATATTGAAGGTCTTACTGACGAGCAGGCTGGTGAACTTATCATGGCCGCGCGCAATATCTGCTGGTTTGGCGACAACGCGTAATAAACTGTAGCAGGAAGGAACAGCATGACAGATGTAACTGTAAAATCGCTGGCGGCAGAGATTCAGACTCCGGTAGATCGCCTGGTACAGCAATTTGCTGATGCAGGGATCTCGAAGTCCGAAGCTGACTCTGTGACCCAGCAAGAAAAAGAAACTTTATTGTCGCATCTGAATGGTGGAAATTCAGGTGCGTCAAACAAACTGACGTTACAACGCAAAACGCGTAGTACACTGAATATTCCGAGCACCGGCGGGAAGAGTAAATCGGTGCAAATCGAGGTCCGCAAGAAACGCACTTATGTTAAACGTGATATGACCGAGGCAGAACTTGCCCAGGCCGAAGCGGAAGAGCAGGCGAAGCGTGACGCGGAAGAACAGGCACAGCGTGCAGCAGCGGAGCAAGCCCAGCGCGAAGCTCAGGAAAAAGCCAAACGCGCCGCCGAAGAGCAAGCTAAACGTGAGGCCGCTGATAAAGCTAAGCGTGATGCAGCGGAAAAAGATAAAGTGACCAACCAAAATACCGATGAAGTAACTAAACCAGCTCAGGCAGAGAAAGCACGCCGTGAAGCTGAAGCCGCAGAGCTGAAACGCAAAACGGAAGAAGAAGCCCAGCGTAAGATTGAAGAAAACGCCAAGCGCATCGCAGAAGAGGCCCGTAAAATGGCTGACTCTGGTGTCTGGACTGAAGCTACTGCACCAAGCGAATCAGAATCTGCTGACTATCATGTCACCACTTCTACCCATGCTCGTGCTGCTGAAGACGAAAATGACGCCAAAGTTGAAGGCGAACGTCGCAGCCGTACTCGCGGTGGCAAAGCGACCAAACAGAAAAAAGGCAACAAGCTGTCCGAATCTAAAGCGGATCGCGAAGAAGCCCGTGCTGTTGGCCGTAACGGTAAAGGTAAGCGTAAGCCAAGTACCTTACAGCAGAGCTTTAACAAGCCTGTTGTTGCCGTGAACCGTGATGTTGTAGTGGGTGAAACCATTACTGTTGCTGAGCTGGCAAACAAAATGGCAGTTAAAGGTTCTCAGGTCATCAAAACCATGATGAAACTGGGCGCCATGGCCACCATCAACCAGGTCATTGATCAGGAAACTGCTCAACTGGTTGCAGAAGAAATGGGTCATAAAGTTATCCTGCGTCGTGAGAACGAGCTGGAAGAAGCGCTGATGAGCGATCGTGACACGGGTGCTTCTGCAGCCGCTGAGCCACGCGCTCCGGTTGTGACCATCATGGGCCACGTTGACCACGGTAAAACCTCATTGCTTGACTACATTCGTTCAACGAAAGTGGCAGCAGGCGAGGCCGGTGGTATTACCCAGCATATCGGTGCTTACCACGTAGAAACCGAAAACGGCATGATCACCTTCCTGGATACTCCGGGACACGCCGCGTTTACCTCAATGCGTGCTCGTGGTGCTCAGGCAACGGATATCGTTGTACTGGTTGTTTCTGCAGATGATGGCGTGATGCCACAAACCATCGAAGCCGTACAGCATGCGAAAGCTGCTGGCGTGCCAATCGTGGTTGCAGTGAACAAAATTGATAAGCCAGATGCTGATCCGGACCGTGTTCGTACCGAACTGTCTCAATACGGCGTTATGCCGGAAGAGTGGGGCGGTGAATCTCAGTTCATCCACGTTTCTGCGAAAGTTGGTACCGGTATTGACGATTTGCTGCAAGCTATCTTGCTGCAAGCCGAAGTTCTGGAACTGAAAGCAGTTCGCACCGGTATGGCAAGCGGCGTTGTGATCGAGTCCTTCCTGGACAAAGGTCGTGGCCCGGTTGCAACCGTTCTGGTTCAGGAAGGTACTCTGAACAAAGGCGACATCATTCTGTGTGGCTTCGAATACGGCCGTGTCCGTGCGATGCGTGACGAAATGGGGCGTGATATTACGTCTGCGGGTCCTTCTATCCCTGTCGAAGTACTGGGTCTGTCCAGTGTACCGGCTGCGGGGGATGAAGTTACCGTTGTACGTGATGAGAAAAAAGCCCGTGAAGTTGCTCTGTATCGTCAGGGTAAATTCCGCGAAGTTAAACTGGCTCGCCAGCAGAAATCTAAACTGGAAAACATGTTTGCGAACATGACTGAAGGTGAAGTTTCTGAACTGAACATCGTTCTGAAGTCAGACGTTCAGGGTTCTTGTGAAGCGATTTCCGATGCATTGCAAAGCCTTTCTACTGACGAAGTTAAAGTTAAGATCGTCGGTATGGGGGTCGGTGGTATCACTGAAACTGATGCGACACTGGCCGCTGCTTCTAACGCGATCATTCTGGGCTTCAACGTCCGTGCAGATGCTTCTGCCCGCCGCGTCGTAGAAAGCGAAAGCCTGGATCTGCGTTACTACTCTGTCATCTATAACCTGATTGACGAAGTCAAACAGGCGATGAGCGGTATGTTGGCGCCAGAATACAAACAGCAAATCATCGGCCTGGCTGAAGTTCGTGACGTGTTCAAGTCACCTAAATTCGGTGCTATCGCAGGTTGTATGGTGACTGAAGGTATGATCAAGCGTAACAACCCAATCCGTGTACTGCGTGAAAACGTGGTGATCTACGAAGGCGAACTGGAATCCCTGCGTCGCTTCAAAGATGACGTTGCTGAAGTGCGTAACGGCATGGAATGTGGTATTGGCGTTAAGAACTACAACGATGTGCGTACTGGTGATGTGATCGAAGTCTTCGAAATCATCGAGATCAAACGTACTATCGCTTAACGTTTGCGAAGTAGCTGATATCCAGATGGGGGGCCTTGCGCCCCCTTATTTGTCTGGAGCAAGTGAGGAGAAAAGCATCATGGCAAAAGAATTTAGCCGTACTCAACGTGTCTCCCAGGAGATGCAAAAAGAAATCGCCATCATCTTACAGCGTGAAGTCAAAGACCCGCGCGTAGGCATGGCGACAGTTTCAGGCGTAGAAGTATCACGCGACCTGGCGTATGCCAAAGTGTTCGTCACCTTCCTGGACGTGCTGACGACTGACAATCACGATCCTGATCGTGTCAAAAATGGCATCAAAGCTTTGCAGGACGCGTCAGGTTTCATCCGTACCCTGATCGGTAAAGCGATGCGTTTACGTGTCGTACCAGAACTGACTTTCGCTTACGACAACTCTTTGGTTGAAGGTATGCGTATGTCCAATCTGGTGACCAATGTCGTGAAGAACGATGCTGAACGCCGTTCAGCTGCAGGCGATGACGAGGAAGCATAATGAGTCGCCCACGTCGCCGCGGCCGTGACATACACGGCGTTCTGCTACTGGACAAATCTTTAGGCTTGTCTTCTAACGATGCCCTGCAAAAGGTTAAACGCCTTTATAACGCTAACCGCGCAGGCCATACCGGTGCGCTCGATCCCTTAGCCACCGGTATGCTGCCGCTGTGCCTGGGTGAAGCGACCAAGTTTTCCCGGTTCCTGCTTGATTCTGACAAACGCTATCGCGTGATTGCCCGCATGGGACAACGTACGGATACGTCAGACGCCGAAGGTGCCATCATTTCCGAACGTGAAATGACTTTCACTCAGCAGCAACTGGACGACGCACTCGACAGTTTCCGCGGAGAAACTCAGCAAATTCCTTCCATGTATTCAGCATTGAAATATGAAGGGAAAAAACTGTACGAATATGCACGTCAGGGCATCGAAGTCCCGCGAGAATCACGCAGCATTACCGTGTATGAATTGCAGTTTATACGCTGGGAAGGCTTTGATGTTGAGCTGGAGATTCATTGCTCAAAAGGCACTTACATCCGCACGATTGTCGATGATCTTGGTGAGAAACTGGGCTGTGGTGCGCACGTGACTTATCTGCGTCGTTTGCAGGTGGCAACTTATCCTTCAGAGCGAATGGTCACTATGGAAAAACTCCATGAGCTGATCGCTCAGGCAGAAGAGCAGGGCATTGAGCCGCGCTTGCTGCTGGATCCTTTGTTGTTGCCGATGGATAGCGCATGTGAAGATTTCCCGGAAGTGAATCTGTTGCCTGTGGTGGCCGGATATGTCAAACAGGGTCAACCTGTTCAGGCATCTGGTGCGCCTGTCAGCGGTATGGTTCGCATCACTGAAGGCGAAGAACGTAAGTTTATCGGTGTAGGAGAAATTGATGATGATGGCCGCATTGCGCCACGTCGTCTGGTCGTTGAATACACCGACTAAGCGCTTTCTGCCCACCTTGCGATCATATATAGCAAAGGGTAGAATAGCGCAGCTTATGCATTGGGTTGCTGAATTAGAGATCGGCACCCGTTTAATTATCTATAATATTTTGGAGTAAGATTATGTCTCTAAGCGTTGAAGCTAAGGCTCAGATCGTTTCCGACTTCGGTCGCGGCACTAACGACAGTGGTTCTACCGAAGTTCAGGTTGCTCTGCTGACTGCTCAAATTAACCATCTGCAAGGTCACTTTGCAGAACACAAAAAAGATCACCACAGCCGTCGTGGTCTGCTGCGTATGGTTTCTCAGCGTCGTAAACTGCTGGACTACCTGAAGCGTAAAGATGTAGCGCGTTACACCGGCCTGATCGAACGTCTGGGTCTGCGTCGCTAATCAAGCTAGTTTCAGTGTAAAGGGGCCAATAGGCCCCTTTATTCTAGGAAGCTCAGCCAAATCAGGGTACTGTATGGCTGCGGTTTCTACTGTTATTCTAAGAACATGAACTTCCGTTACAGATGTTTTCGCGCGGCTAATGAGAGACTTTATTGCCACTTTGTCAGGCATATAAGGATTGTCATTAGTCGCGAGAATGTAGTGAGAAGCTCGGATATTTATCGGCGTGAACTGCTGTCATAACAGCTGCGCGCCACAAAAAAGGATATTACATTGCTTAATCCGACTATTCGTAAATTCCAATACGGCCAGCACACCGTTACGCTGGAAACTGGCATGATGGCTCGTCAGGCAACTGCCGCTGTTATGGTTAGCATGGACGACACCGCGGTATTCGTTACCGTTGTTGGCCAGAAAAAAGCTAAACCAGGTCAGAGCTTCTTCCCGCTGACTGTTAACTATCAGGAGCGTACTTACGCTGCTGGTCGTATCCCGGGTAGCTTCTTCCGTCGCGAAGGCCGTCCAAGTGAAGGCGAAACACTGACTTCACGTCTGATTGACCGCCCGATTCGCCCGCTGTTCCCGGACTCTTTCCTGAATGAAGTTCAGGTTATCGCGACGGTC
This sequence comes from Rahnella sp. CG8, assembly GCF_023701875.1. NCBI lineage: Bacteria > Pseudomonadati > Pseudomonadota > Gammaproteobacteria > Enterobacterales > Yersiniaceae > Rahnella > Rahnella sp. CG8. Next base: position 55,197 of record NZ_JABAED010000024.1, on the reverse strand, counting down.
GTTTCTCTGAACCCACAAGTTAACCCTGACATTGTTGCGATGATCGGTGCGTCTGCTGCCCTGAGCCTGTCTGGTATTCCATTCAATGGCCCGATCGGTGCTGCACGCGTGGGTTACATCAACGATCAGTATGTTCTGAACCCAACCGCAGATGAGCTGAAAACAAGCCGTCTGGACCTGGTTGTTGCCGGTACTCAGGGCGCGGTTCTGATGGTTGAGTCTGAAGCTGAAGTGTTGAGCGAAGATCAGATGCTGGGCGCAGTGGTATTCGGCCACGAACAACAACAAATCGTTATCGACAACATCAACTCACTGGTTGCTGAAGTTGGTAAGCCAAAATGGGACTGGCAGCCAGAAGCGGTTAACGCAGAGCTGCACGCTCGCGTCGCTGCCTTGTCTGAATCCCGTCTGGGTGATGCGTACCTGATCACCGAGAAACAAGAACGTTACAACCAGATTAATGTGATCAAAGCTGACGTTGTTCAGGCTCTGCAAGCTGAAGACGAATCCCTGGACGCTGGTGAAATCTCTGACATTCTGGGCAGCATCGAGAAGAATGTGGTTCGTAGCCGTGTGTTGCGTGGCGAGCCGCGTATTGATGGTCGCGAAAAAGACATGATCCGTGGTCTGGACGTGCGCACTGGCGTTCTGCCACGTACTCACGGTTCTGCTTTGTTCACCCGTGGCGAAACTCAGGCGCTGGTCACTGCCACTCTGGGTACTGCGCGTGATGCACAGAACCTGGATGAGCTGATGGGCGAAAAAACTGACAGCTTCCTGTTCCATTACAACTTCCCTCCGTACTCAGTAGGTGAAACTGGGATGGTGGGTTCGCCAAAACGTCGTGAGATTGGCCATGGCCGTCTTGCTAAACGTGGCGTGCTGGCGATGATGCCAAAACCAGAAGACTTCCCGTACACCGTACGTGTGGTTTCTGAAATCACTGAATCCAACGGTTCATCTTCAATGGCTTCTGTTTGTGGCGCATCTCTGGCCCTGATGGACGCAGGTGTTCCGATTAAAGCCGCTGTTGCGGGTATCGCAATGGGTCTGGTTAAAGAAGGCGAAAGCTTTATCGTTCTGTCCGACATTCTGGGTGACGAAGATCATCTGGGCGACATGGACTTTAAAGTGGCCGGTAGCCGCGACGGTATCACCGCGCTGCAAATGGACATTAAAATCGAAGGTATCACCCGCGAAATCATGCAGGTGGCTCTGAATCAGGCTAAGGGTGCACGTCTGCACATTCTGGGCGTGATGGAACAAGCTATCAGCATTCCACGTGGCGATATCTCTCAGTTTGCTCCGCGTATCCACACCATCAAGATCAGCCCGGACAAAATCAAGGACGTGATCGGTAAAGGTGGTTCTGTGATTCGTGCGCTGACCGAAGAAACCGGCACCACGATCGAAATCGAAGATGACGGTACTGTGAAAATCGCAGCCACCGATGGCGAGAAAGCGAAATACGCTATTCGTCGTATCGAAGAGATCACTGCTGAAATCGAAGTTGGCCGTATCTATCAGGGTAAAGTGACCCGTATCGTAGACTTTGGCGCATTTGTTGCCATCGGCGGCGGTAAAGAAGGTCTGGTGCATATTTCTCAAATCGCTGACAAGCGTGTAGAGAAAGTGACTGATTACCTGCAGATGGGCCAGGAAGTTCCGGTTAAAGTTCTCGAAGTTGACCGTCAGGGTCGTGTGCGTCTGAGCATCAAAGAAGCTACCGCACCTTCTCAGGACGAAACAACTGAGCAACCTGCAGCAGAATAATCTGTAACAGAAGTTTTACAGCTCCTTTCCATTTGGGAAGGAGCTGTTCGTCTCACGGACGCAGGACGCGTTTGTGTTAAGCAAGCGGATGACAGGATGTTCATCCAATGTTTGTCTCCGGGAGTAGAAATGAAGCCTTTCTTGCGCTGGTGTTATGTTGCGACAGCACTTATGTTGGCAGGATGCAGCAACCATGATTGGCGTAAAAATGAAGTTCTGGCGATTCCGTTGCAGCCGACGTTGCAGCAGGAAGTCATCCTGGCACGCATGGAACAAATACTTGCCAGTCGGTCATTAACCGATGATGAGAGAGCACAGCTATTATATGAGCGCGGTGTGCTGTATGATAGTCTCGGGCTAAGAGCACTGGCGCGAAATGATTTTTCACAAGCGCTGTCTATTCGTCCTGATATGCCAGAAGTTTTTAACTACCTGGGGATTTACCTAACGCAGGCAGGCAATTTCGATGCTGCCTATGAAGCGTTTGATTCTGTACTAGAGCTTGATCCAACTTACAACTACGCGCGTTTGAACCGAGGTATCGCCCTGTATTACGGTGGCCGATTCTCGTTAGCGCAGGATGATCTGCAGGCGTTTTATCGAGACGATCCAAATGATCCCTTCCGTTCGTTATGGCTTTATCTTGCGGAGCGAGAAATCAATCCAAAGAATGCCGACGTAGCGCTTCAACAGCGTTATGACAAAGCGGACAGAGGGCAATGGGGATGGAATATCGTCGAATTCTACCTGGGCAAAATCAGCGAATCTACGCTGATGGAACGCCTCAAGGCAGAAGCAACGGATAACACTTCGCTCGCTGAGCATCTCAGTGAAACTGACTTCTATTTAGGTAAACATTACCTAAGTCTGGGGGACAAGAACAGCGCCGCGGCACTGTTCAAACTGACGGTAGCTAACAACGTCCATAACTTTGTTGAGCACCGCTATGCATTGTTGGAATTGGCGCTTTTGGGCCATGAGCAAGACGACCTATCAGAATCGGACCAGCAATAGCTGACGACACCAATCAGCCTTTTAATCATGGTATTTACCATTTTTAAGCGCCTTAACGGGCGAGGGTTGCTTTGTTCGTTTTATAATCTAATTTGAGCCGGTTCACACTTTTCAATGAAAATGACTGAAAATTTTCTCGACGAGTTATGTAGACTGGCTGCCATTATTAATGAGGCACGTGTACATGACTACTGAGCTTGAAACCTCTTTTGCTGACCTGGGGCTGTCTGCTCCGATCATTTCTGCCCTTACTGATTTGGGCTACGAAAAACCTTCACCAATCCAGGCTGAGTGTATTCCTCACCTGTTAAGTGGCCGCGACGTTCTGGGTATGGCTCAGACAGGTTCCGGTAAAACAGCCGCATTCTCTTTACCGCTGCTGCACAATATTGATGCTTCACTGAAAGCACCACAAATTCTTGTTCTGGCACCTACCCGCGAACTGGCGGTTCAGGTTGCTGAAGCAATGACTGATTTCTCTAAACACATGCATGGCGTGAATGTGGTTGCCCTTTATGGCGGCCAGCGCTATGACGTCCAGTTGCGCGCACTGCGTCAGGGACCACAAGTTGTTGTGGGTACACCGGGCCGCCTGCTGGACCACCTGAAACGCGGCACCCTGAACCTCTCTAACCTGAGTGGCCTGGTGCTGGACGAAGCTGATGAAATGCTGCGTATGGGCTTCATCGAAGACGTCGAAACTATCATGGCGCAGATCCCGGCTGAACATCAGACCGCGTTGTTCTCTGCAACTATGCCAGAAGCTATCCGTCGCATTACCCGTCGCTTCATGAAAGATCCTCAGGAAGTGCGTATCCAGTCAAGCGTAACCACGCGTCCTGACATCAGCCAGAGCTACTGGTCTGTCTACGGTCTGCGCAAAAACGAAGCGCTGGTGCGTTTCCTGGAAGCAGAAGATTTTGATGCGGCGATCATCTTCGTTCGTACCAAAAACGCAACGCTGGAAGTGGCTGAAGCGCTGGAACGCAGTGGCTACAGCAGTGCTGCACTGAACGGTGACATGAATCAGGCACTGCGCGAGCAGACTCTGGAACGTCTGAAAGATGGCCGTCTGGACATTTTGATCGCAACCGACGTGGCAGCACGTGGTCTCGATGTAGAACGTATCAGCCTGGTTGTTAACTACGACATCCCGATGGACTCAGAATCTTACGTTCACCGTATCGGTCGTACCGGTCGTGCTGGCCGTGCGGGTCGCGCACTGCTGTTCGTTGAGAACCGTGAACGTCGTTTGCTGCGTAACATTGAACGCACCATGAAGCTGACCATTCCAGAAGTTGAAATCCCAACTGCAGAAGTTCTGGGCGAACGTCGTCTGGCTAAGTTTGCAGCGAAAGTTCAGCAACAACTGGAAAGCAGCGATCTGGATCAATACCGTGCGCTGCTGGCGAAACTGCAACCTGCAGAAGAGCTGGACGTTGAAACACTGGCGGCGGCACTGTTGAAAATGGCACAGGGCGAACGTCCTTTGATCGTTGCAGCGGATCCGGTCTTCAAAAGCCGTCCACCACGTCGTGAATTCGAAGAACGTGGTGACCGCGGTGATCGTGGCGATCGTCGTGACCGTCCGGTACGTAGCAATGATCGTCCTGCACGTGATGGCGACAGCCCACGTCGTGAGCGTCGTGACGCTGGCGAAATGGAACTGTATCGCATCGAAGTGGGTCGTGACGATGGCGTTGAAGTTCGTCACATCGTTGGCGCTATCGCTAACGAAGGCGACATCAGCAGCCGTTACATCGGTAACATCAAGCTGTTCGGTACGCACTCTACTATCGAATTGCCGAAAGGTATGCCGGGCGAGATCCTGTCTCACTTCACCCGTACACGTATCCTGAATAAACCGATGAACATGCAGTTGATCGGTGATGCGGTGCCACAGGCTCCACGTCGTGATCGTCCGGCCGGTGCTGGCGGTGAGCGTCGTGGTAACGGTGCTCCGCGTCCGTTCAACGGTGAACGTCGTGAAGGTGCCCGTGGTACTGGTGCTCCACGTACTTTCAGTGGTGACCGCCGTGAAGGCGCTTCAGCCGCAGGTGACCGTCGTCCGCCAAGCCGCGCACCACGTCGTACTTCTGACGCATAATCTGATTTCAGTTCGCTGATCCTCAGATAATAAAAAACCAGCCTTCATCAGGCTGGTTTTTTTTCGTCTGCAATTTACGGGGCCGGTTAGCCAATACGCTGCGCTTTAACCAGTTCACCTTGAAGCTGTGAAACAATCTCGAATGAATGCAGGCGTGCCTGATGATCAAAAATCTGGCCGTTGATCATCAGTTCATCGGCTTCGGTTTCACGCAGAATATTTTGCAGACCCTGACGCACCGTTTCTTTATTGCCGACCACCGACATACGCAGCGCATTATCCACGCCAAAACGTTCCTGAGCGGACCATAAGCTTTCGATGTTATCAACCGGCGCAGGCAGTTTGCCCGGCATGCCGCGACGCAAATTGATGAACTGCTGCTGATTAGAGGTGAACATCCGGCGCGCTTCTTCATCCGTATCGGCAGCAATGGCATTGATACAGACCATTGCGTGCGGTTTCTCAAGCTGCGCGGAAGGCTGGAACTTGCTGCGGTAAATCGCTAACGCCTGATACAGCATGTCTGGTGCGAAATGTGAGGCGAAGGCAAATGGCAGGCCGAGGGCCGCCGCCAGTTGAGCGCTGTACAGGCTGGAGCCGAGTAACCAGATCGGCACATGCAAACCCTGGCCGGGCACGGCCTGAACCGGCTGCTGAGGCTGAACATCACCGAAGTACATCTGCAATTCCTGCACATCCTGCGGGAAGTTATCGATTTCACCGGAAAGATGGCGGCGCAGGGCAATCATGGTGCGCTGATCGGTACCCGGCGCACGGCCCAGCCCCAGATCCACACGGTTCGGATAGAGCGTGGCGAGCGTACCGAACTGTTCTGCAATCACCAGCGGTGAGTGGTTTGGTAGCATCACGCCGCCGGAACCCACACGAATCGTTTTCGTCCCACCCGCGATATACCCCAGCAGCACAGAGGTTGCCGCACTGGCGATGCCGGTCATATTGTGGTGCTCTGCCATCCAGTAACGCTGGTAGCCCCATTTCTCGGCATGCTGTGCCAGATCCAGTGAACACTGGAATGCGCGGGCAGGATCCGCGCCTTGCGGAACCGGTGCCAGATCGAGAACGGAAAGGGGAACGGTGTTTTTATCAGACATAATCGCAGCTCACTCTTAATGGAGGTGAGGGGAGAAAGTATTCACTCCGCTCATAATTAGAACGAGTATTACCCAATGCTGACGTATTGAATACGGCATTTGTGCTCTTAAATGCCGTTTAAACATCCTAAAATCAGATTGAAATAACTTAAACTATCATTTCAGCCAATATGTTGTTTTGTGTTAAAAACGGGCAAACAAAAAGGGTGTCGCACCGATGAGTAAACGAATTTTATTGACCCTCCTGCTGGTCGCCGTTGCGGTTTCTCTGGCGGTGCTGTTTCGGGCGCACAATCAGGATCTCTTGTTACAGGGCGAAGTTGACGCGCCGGAAGTGATTGTGGCGTCGAAAGCTAAGGGCCGCGTCATAGAGCGCCATGTGGAACGCGGCGACGATGTCAAAGCCGGGCAGCTATTGATCACCCTCGACAGCCCCGAGCTGATGGCGCAGTTGCGCGCGGCCGAAGCGGCGCGCGATCAGGCAAAAGCCCAGCTTGATCTTTCCGTTAACGGCACCCGTGAAGAAAGCATCCGTAACCTGAAAGCCACGCTGGCGCAGTCGCAGGCGGAATACATTAATGCACGTGATCTTTATAACCGTAATGCCCAAGTGGCGACCAAGGGCTTTATTTCTGCTTCTGATTTAGAAGATTCCCGCCGTGCCCGCGACAGTGCTTATCAGCAGGTATTAGTCGCCAAAGCTAATCTGGATGAAGGCGTCAACGGCGACCGCGTTGAGCAACGCGAAAGCTATGCCGCCCAGTTGCGTCAGGCGGAAGAAGATCTGCTGGAAGTGAAAGCGCAAACCGATGATTTGCAGGTTAAAGCACCGGTTGATGGTGAAGTCGGGCCAGTTCCCGTGGAAGTCGGCGAGCTGCAAAATGCCTCGAGTCCGTTACTGACGTTAGTTCGTCTGCCTGATGCGTATTTCGTGTTTAACCTGCGGGAAGATATTCTGGCGGGCGTGCGTAAAGGCGATAAAGTCCAGATGCGCGTTCCGGCGCTGAATAACCAGATGATCGAAGCTGAAGTGCGCTACATTGCACCGCTCGGCGATTATGCGACCAAACGTGCCACGCGTGCGACCGGCGACTTTGATTTAAAAACCTTTGAAGTGCGTCTGTACCCTGCGAAACCGGTGCCCGGATTACGACAGGGCATGAGCGCGTTGTGGCAATGGAAAGCTAAGTGAGACCGGTTAAAGCGCCGCGCAGTGAAAGGGTAAAAGCCGCATGGCGTTGTTTCAGTCGGGCTTTTACCCGCGAGACCCGGCACGCTTTCCGCAAGCCGGTGATTCACTGGTTGTGCTGGATTTTCCCTTTGCTGCTTTTCGGGCTCATCAGCAGCAACTTTTCGGAAGGCACTTTGCTGGATTTACCGGTTTCTGTGGTCGACAACGATCACAGCCCGCTGTCCAAAACGCTGGTCCGCAAACTGGACGCCGGTTCCCATGCGCACGTGCAGGCTTTCGGGGGGGGCTTACCGGAAGCGGAATACCGTCTGCGTACCGCGCAGGATTACGCGCTTTTGTATATTCCCAACGACTTTGAAGCCGGCGTGCTGGCTGGAAAACAGCCCAGCGCGGTGCTCTATTACAACGCTTTATTCTATGGTGCCGGACTGTACTCCACTCAGGATTTCAGCGGACTGATCACCGAACTTAACACCCGTTACCGTTCAATTATTGCGACAGAAATGGGCAAAACGCTGCCGTCGCTGGCAAGCGTCGATGTCTCTTATGGCAGCTTATTTAACGCCAGCGGCAGCTACATCTATTACCAGCAATTTGCCGCGACCATTCACCTGCTGCAATTGTTTACAGTAACCTGCATGATCTACGTGATGGCGCGCAGTCAGGCCTTACTCAGCGCGCCTTCTTTCACTCTGGCATTGCTCGGTAAACTCGCACCGTATACGTTGTGTTTCACCACTTTGCTGATGGTGGAAATCGCTATGCTGGTCGGATTCTTTGACGCACGTGTCAGCGGTAATCCCTTATACATGCTGCTGATCGGTTTTTTCTATGTGATCGCCGCACAAAGTCTTGGATTGCTGCTTTTCACCTTCACCAAAACCACGATCACGGCTTACACCATGATGGGGATTTTCGTCAGTATCGCGCTGACATTCTCGGGAATGGCGGTACCGGTACTGTCGATGCCACTGCCCGCCCGTATTATCTCCGGCATCGAACCCCTGAGTTACGCACTGGCCGCCATGTTTGACGTTTTCCTGCGCGAAGTGTCGGTGCGCGGCATCCTGATGGTGTGCTGCATCCTGCTGATCTATCCGCTGCTGACCAGTTTGCTGGTACGTAAACGCCTGTATATGCGGATGAAACAACAGGAGCCAGGACAATGACCGGTCGCGAATGGGTTAAAACCTGGTGGAAAACCTTCGGTAAAGTGCTCACCGGTTTGCTCGATAAACCGATGTGGATGATGTTGCTGCTTTCACTGTGCGTGATGAGTCTGGTGTATGCCAACCGTACGGTGTGGGATTTGCCCGTCGCGGTGATCGACCAGGATCACAGCACCGCCAGTCGCATGCTGGCCCGTCAGCTTGATGCGGGATCGAAAATTGCCACTGTCGCTTATGACAATCTGGCGGAAGCGGAACACGATCTGGCGCTGCGAAAACTGTTCGCGGTGATCATCATGCCGGTCGATCTGGAGAAGAAGATCCTCGCCGGACAAAACATCGTGATCCCGGTGTATGGCGATGCGACTAACCGGCTGGCAAACGGGCAAATCCAGCAGGATGTGCTCGCGGCGTATCAGTCGATCCTCACGCAGTACAATACGGATTTGCTGCTCAGTAACGGTTTCAGTGAGCGTCAGGCCAGCGTGGTGCTTTCCCCGATCCTCGGCCAGTCGCTTGATGTGTTTAACCCCGGCATCAGTTTTGCCGCGATTATTTTCCCCGGCTTGCTGGTGATGTTATTGCAGCACTCGCTGCTGATCGCCAGCGTGCGTGTCAGTATTGTGCTCAATAGCGGGCCTGCCGGGAAACCTTCGATCCCGGCTTTTCTGGGGGGGATTTCGGCGCTGATCCCGGTCTGGCTGTTTCTGTCGATCGTATTGTTTGTGCTGTGGCCGTGGGTATTGGGTTACCGGCAAACGGCCACCATTCCTGAAATTTTGCTGCTGACCTTCCCGTTCCTGCTGGCGGTTCTGGGCTTAGGAAAACTGGTGACGGAATGCCTGCGCAGCGTGGAGTTGATTTACCTGACGCTGGCCTTCCTGACCACGCCGGTGTTCTATATTTCCGGTACCATCTGGCCGTTGCAGGCGATGCCAGCGTGGGTTCGGGCCATTTCTTCGATGCTCCCTTCAACGTGGGCGACTAAAGCGATTGCCGGTGTGAATCAGATGGGATTGCCGTTTAAGGATGTCGGCGGTGACATTATGATGCTGCTGATCCTCTGCGTGTTTTACACATTCATCGGCATTGCCGTGGGCATGCTGCGCGATGGTGTCCGGCTGCGCGCGATGTTCCGGCCGAAGCATCCCCGCGCATAAAAAAAGGGATATGACCGTAACGTCATATCCCTTTTTAATTTTGTCTGCATGCGGTTACTGACGCAGTTCCAGCCCGGCGACGCGCTGCCAGTAGCCGTTACAGTCGGCTTTATCGGTGAGCGTCAGCGGATGCAGACCACGTTCGTTAGTACGAAACGCTTCGAGTGTGGCGAGCGTGCCGATGGTTTCCGGCGACAGACGCACAATATCCACCAGTCCCTGCATCGACGTCAGTTCATTGCCGAGGTTATAGCAATACCCGCTCTGCGTCTGAATGCCGTTGAGCACGAACACCTGCTGATTTTCCTGAGACAGCATTTTGCGGCCCTGCGGATAATTGATGCAGCAGGTTTCACACTCATCCTTCGCCCGGTTTTCTGAGCGTGCGGTAAAACAGCGCGCCGAATACGCCAGCGGCAGATGTCCGTAGGACAACACTTCCACTTCAAACTTATCGCGGATGCCCAGATCCTGACACTGGTTCAGCAGGTTCACCAGCCAGTCGCGGGAAAGCTCGACCGGCATACACCAGCGCACCATGCCCTGTTTTTGCAGGATTTTCAGCGTGACCGCGTTATAGCAGTTCAGCGCATGGCCGACGACAAACGGCAGGTTACGCTCAGCCGCCATATTCACCGCGCCGAAATCATTGGCTTCCAGCAAAAACTCGCCATTCTCCACATAACGTTTCAGTTCGTTAAGCTCGGACGGTGCCTGTAACAACGCCAGCGTGGAAATCACCACCTGTTTGCCGGTTGCTGCCAGCTGACGGGCGATCTCCAGCCAGTCGTTCACTTTCATTTCACGGCGTTTGGTACATACATTTTCGCCGAGGTAAATCACATCCGCGCTGCTGGCCGCCGCGGCCTGATAAAAATCTTCAACCTGTGCTTTCGGCCAGTAATAAAGGATGGTGCCTAAAGAATATTTCATCATCGTCTCTTCAGTTACTGCCACTTGCGGTGATAGGCACCGAGCGTCGTTTGTGTGCCCTCAGACATGGAACCCAGCGTGTTCATCCAGGCTTCATCGGTTTTGAAGTTTTGCGGATCGGCCATACAGCGGTCGATGGCCGCACGCCATACGCGCGCGACCTGGCTGACGTACGCCGGGCTGCGCTGGCGTCCTTCGATTTTCACCGAGGCAATATTCGCGGCGAACAGTTCCGGTAATAATTCCAGCGTATTCAGGCTGGTTGGTTCTTCCAGCGCATGGTATTTCGCGCCATCCACCAGATAACGACCTTTGCACAGCGTCGGATAACCGGCGTTTTCACCTTCTTCATAACGGTCGATCAGGACATCATTCAGCCGTGATTCCATGCCCTGTGCGGTCTGTTGCCAGCGCACGAACCGCGCCGGAGAACAGGCACCGACGGTATTTGGCGATTCACCGGTCAGATAAGACGAAAGATAGCAGCGGCCTTCGGCCATAATGCACAAACTGCCGAACGCGAACACTTCCAGTGGCACAACGGTAGTACGGGAAAGCTGACGCACCTGATGCATGGAAAGCACACGCGGCAATACCACTCGGGCGACATCAAAGTTGCGTTTATAAAAACGAATGGCTTCGTCATTGGTGGCCGAAGCCTGCACCGACACATGGCGCTCAACGTGGGGATATTTATTCGCCGCGTAATCCAGCATCGCCAGATCTGCCAGAATCAGCGCATCAGCGCCGAGTTGTGCCGCCATATCCACCGCGCGTTCCCAGCGCTGATAGCCGTCAGGATGTGCAAACGTATTGATGGCGATATGCAGTTTACGGCGGTGGCGGTGAACATAACTGGCGGCTTCCTGCAGCTTTTTTTCCGTAAAATTCAGGCCGGCGAAATGGCGCGCATTGGTGTCATCTTTCAGGCCGATATAAACCGCATCAGCGCCATTGTCGATTGCCGCTTTCAGCGCAGGTAAATTTCCTGCCGGGCAAAGTAGCTCCATTCTCGTTCCTTACTGCAACCGGTCAGCCAAAGCTGAAAAGTTGGGGGTGATGAAAAGCCAGTTGCCGACGTCATTCATTCATCAGTCAGGGCTTTGATTGGTGAACTATTTTAGAGAAGGCAGGGATGCAATATTTTGATTTGAGGCAGTTTCTGCGGCGTTGAAGGGCTTACCGCCGTCGGGGAGGTTGTACGTGGCGTTTTTCTGTTGCAGTATTTATTGATGTAGACCGCTGAACGTTCCCGGCAATGTGTCAAAATAGGCCGTATAACTGCCTTAAAACTTGCCGAAAAGTTACCGAAAGGAGTAGTGCCAGTGTTGCAAAAACTACGTGCACGTTTGGTCCGCCAGGGCCCATCCCTGTTGAGTGTGCCTTTGAAATTTACGCCGTTTGCGTTGCAGCGTCAGGTTGTGCAACAGGTGCTGAGCTGGCAGCTTCGTCAGGCGCTGGCTGATGGCGAACTGGATTTCCTCGAAGGTCGATGGCTGAAAATTGATGTCAGCGATCTGAATCTGAGCTGGCTGATGTCGGTGGACGAAGGCAAGCTGGTGATCGCTGAACACGGCGAGGCGGATGTCAGCTTTAGCGGAAGCGCCAACGACCTGATCCTGATCGCCGCACGCAAAGAAGACCCGGATACGCTTTTCTTCCAGCGACGTCTGCGCATTGAAGGTGACACCGAGCTCGGTCTGTATGTGAAAAATCTGATGGATTCTATCGATCTCGATACCATGCCGCTGTTGCTGAAAAACGGTCTGCTGCGTCTGGCCGATTTCGTCGAAGCGGGACTGCAGGAGGACCGCGGGTCAAAAACTCCGGTAGCTGAGCCATGTTAATCCGTACTGAAATTCCGGTCGATGCTGCGGGCATAGACCGTCTGCTGCGCGCCTCATTCCCGACCGGCGCAGAAGCTGATCTGGTGCAGGAATTGCGCGAAGATGGTCTCCTGACGCTTGGCGTGGTCGCGACCGACGATGAAGGTGGCGTGGTCGGTTATGTGGCGTTCTGTCCGGTGGATATCCAGGGCGAAGACCGCAACTGGGTCGCGCTGGCACCGCTGGTGGTAGAGCAATCTCTGCGGGGGCAGGGGCTGGGAGAAAAACTGGTATACGAAGGGTTAGATTCCCTGAATGAATTTGGTTACGCCGCCGTCGTGGTATTGGGTGATCCTGCCTATTACAACCGTTTCGGTTTTAAACCTGCCGCCGTTCACGGGCTGCATTGCCGCTGGATTGGTACCGAAGCTGCGTTCCAGTTGTTCACCTTATCAGACGATGCGTTGTCTGACGCCAGCGGGGAAGTGGTTTTCCCTTCAGCATTTAACCGTTTCTGATTTTACTCAGAGGCAGTAAAGGCCGGTTTTCCGGCCTTTTTTATTTCCCGCTTTCCGCTAATCCCAGATAATTTTCCAGGCATTCCGGCGCGTTTCTCACCAGCAGCTCTTTCTGTGCCTTACTCAGTTTTTTGACTTTTATTTCCAGCTTTGATGCCAGCGAGCGGTCACCCGCAGGGCACTGGAATGCCAGCTGTAATTCCCCTTTTCCACGCAACGATTTCGCCCCTTTACCCGACTGATGCTGGCCGAGACGCCGCTGCACGTTTGTCGTGATGCCGGTATACAACATCCCGGTGGGGGTTCTCAGCATATATAAAAACCAGTTGGCGGCGGTGGGCATAAGCTCGGGTATGGGAAAGAAAAGGTTGTGTAAGTTTACCCGAAAGGCACAACAGAGTGAGGCAAAACATCGGCATACCGCGTTAAACTGCGAGAAATGAAAATAAGGATCGGCGATGAATAACTCTGATGACCTGAAACATATCCTGAAATTTCTGAAAAAGAACCATGTGCTGGCGCTGTGTGCCTCTGCTGACGGTGAAATGTGGAGCGCTAATTGTTTTTATGTCACCGACGGGGACAGCATGACGCTGTATTTCATGACGGAACTTAAAACCCTTCATGGTTCGCTGATGTCCCGATCGCCCCACATTGTGGGGACGATTGCGCCACATCCGAAAACCATCGCGCTGATTAAAGGCATTCAGTATCGCGGCAAAGCGACCGTTCTTGAGGGTGAGGAGGAAAGCCGTGCACGCAGTCTGTATTGCAAACATTTCCCCGTCGCCATCGCGATGAAAGCGCCGGTCTGGGCGCTGAAACTCAGTCATATCAAAATGACGGATAACGCGCTGGGATTTGGTAAGAAACTGCTGTGGGATCGGCAGTGAGTCTGACTGTCAGCAGTAACAGGAACTGTCTTATAGCGTGATATTCACATTCAGGTAACACTTCAATTCTCTGTGTTTGTATGCCGTTATTTAAAAGGAAGTGATATGGCAAAAGCTCTTCTGCTGGGTGGAAGCGGGCTGATCGGGCGGGAGCTTTTACGCCTGCTGCAACTGGATCCACGTGTCAGCCGTATTGTCGCGCCGAGCCGCCGTCCGCTACCACCGGGCAATAAACTGATTAATCCGCTGGGCGCGAATCTGACCTCGCTGGTTGTCGCACTCGATGAACCAATTGATTTGCTGTTCTGCTGCCTGGGGACCACGCGTAAACAAGCGGGCAGTGCACAGGCATTTCGGGCAGTCGATTACGATCTGGTGGTCGATTGCGCCAAAGCAGCACGGGAGCTGGGCGCACGTCATTGTCTGGCCGTCAGCGCCCACGGTGCGGATGCGCATTCGCGTTTCCTCTATAACCGTACCAAAGGGGAAATGGAACTGACGCTGATGCAGCAGGGCTGGCCGTTGCTCACGCTGGTCAGGCCGTCTCTGCTGGTTGGCCAACGTCATCCGCCGCGCCTGCTCGAACAACTGAGTGCGCCGTTATTCAAAATGTTGCCAGGAAAATGGAAAGCCGTTGAGTCTGATGTCGTGGCAAAAGCCTTGCAGGAACAGGCATTTAACGCCGGTCTGGGCGGGATCACCGTGCTGGAATCCGATCAGATTGCCGCCAGCATTGAAGAACTTTAATTGGTGTGATCCGCTGAAGCGGATCCTTGTGATAAGGTATCAGGCAAAAAACGCAAATTTTCTGCCTGCCCGACCTTAAGCCTGATCCCTGTCGATCTTTACAGATATTTTTCCGCAAACACCGCCAGATCTCTGAAGTCTGGCATCCTTTCTTTCAGCGTTTCATGATCCCAATTCCACCACTGACTTTTCTCGATCCTGGCGATCATATTGTCGTCAAAACGCATGCCAATCTTTTTCGCTGCCACACCCGCGACGATGGAGTATGGCCCGACGTCTTTGGTCACCACCGCCGACGTGCCGATTACTGCACCATTGCCGACGGTCACACCAGGCATCAGCACCGCGTTATGGCCAATCCACACATCGTTACCGACCGTGACGTGATGCTCACGCCGCCAGTCAAAGAAATCCTGATCGTCTTCACCGAGTCCGTACGCCGAACTGCGGTAAGTAAAATGGTGCTGCGCCACACGCTGATAAGTCGGATGATTGCCGGGATTGATCCGCACATAGGTGGCGATTGACACAAATTTGCCGATCGTCGCGTAGAAGATCTGATTGTTTCCGGCGGTGTAGGAGTAATCACCGATCTGCGTTTCTTCGATGATCGCGTTATCTGCAATATGCACATACTGTCCGAGCTGCGATCCGTTCAGCTCGACCTGCTGACCGATTTTAGGCTGGGCGTAATTTTGTTCATCAGCCAGTGAAAAGGGAGAAATAATGTCTGTCATAGGATCCTTCATCGCGAAGTTACGGGATAAACGGGCACACTGACCGGTAATGAAAGGACAGCCAGAAGATGCTGTAAAGTTTCCTGCAATGCGCCATCGTTGTTTAGCAGATGGCAGCCGGCGGGCAGCGCGCTGGCATATTCTCTGGCGCGCTGAAGACGACAGGCAATTTGCGCCGCGTCTTCGCGCCCGCGCTGCGAAAGGCGCGAGGCCAGCACATCGTCTGAGACCTGTAAACACACCGGCAGCAGGCGCTGACCATAACGCTGACGGGCTTTTTCCAGATGCGCGCGCGAGCCGTTCATGACCACATGACAGCCCAGTTGCATCCAGTGGTCTATCTCAATGCCCACGCCATACCGGCACTGATGCGCGTGCCATTCCAGCGCGAACAACCCCTGCTGGCGACGCTGAAGAAATTCGGCTTCACTCAGCGCAATATGGTTTTCCGAACCGGCGTCTGCGGGGCGCGTAATATAACGATGTGCCACGGTGACGCTGGCCGGTAAATGCTGGCGCAGGGCGTCGAGCAGACTGTCCTTTCCCGCACCCGAAGCGCCCATCAGATAGAGTAAACGACTCATTTTTTCTCCCTTGCTGAGTAAGAATTCGGCCTGCTGCCTCCCCTGCGAAGGGGGAGGAGCAAGACTTTTATTCCCTCAGAACACCTGAATGCCCTGACGCCAGACGTTTTGCACGTAGTGATGATCGCCATGTGCCCGTGCCAGCACCAGATCAGCGCGCTTGCCTTCTGCGATTTCACCACGATCCTGCAATCCGAGCGCATTGGCCGGATTACGTGTCACCAGCTTCACCGCCTGCGGCAGGCTGAAAGCGTTATTGTCGTCAGTTGCAATGCGGAAGACCGCATCGAGCAGGCTGGCGGGATAGTAATCAGAAGAGAGAATATCCAGCAGGCCGAGCGAGGCCAGATGGTGCGCCGCGACGTTGCCGGAATGCGACCCGTCGCGCACGATATTCGGTGCGCCCATCAGCACCTGCAAACCGTTGGCGTGCGATGCACGCGCGGCTTCTTCAGTGGTCGGGAATTCGGCGATCACGCTGCCGAGTGCCAGTGATTCTTCAACATGCGCGGCAGTCGCATCGTCATGGCTGGCCAGCGAAATATTGCGCTCGCGGCAGTGTGCGGCAATCGCCTCACGGTTTGGCTGCGCCCAGCGGCGCGAGAGGGCTATTTGCTCTTCCTGATAGTCGTCCATCTGCTCGTCGTTAAGGTTGTACTTGCCCTGATAATACTCACGATACTTCTGCGGTGTGGCGAACTGGCGCTGTCCGGGCGAATGGTCCATCAGCGAAACCAGTGACAGTATTGACGTATCCATCAGCTTCTCGAACAACGGCAATGTGGTTTCATGCGGCAGTTCGCAACGCAGATGCAGCCGGTGTTCGGCGCGGTTCAGACCGGCATTCTGGCTGTTGATGATGGCGTCGATCATCTTTTGCAGATTATCCAGACGATGCCCGCCGTCGCGCACATCGCCGACAGCGACGGCGTCCAGTACCGTGGTAATGCCGCTGGCGACCATCAGCGCATCGTGGCTGCTCATGGCCGAATGGGCCGGCCAGTCAACTTTCGGGCGCGGCGTAAAAAATTTATCCAGATTGTCGGTGTGCAGTTCGATTAAACCCGGCAGCAACCAGCCTCCCTGCGCATCCAGCGCTTGCGGCAACTGACTGCTGCTGTCTGCGAAGGCGCTGATCACGCCATTTTTCATCTCAAGCGATCCTTCAACAACCTGATCGTCGAGTACCAGTCTGACGTTATTGATGATCATATGGACATCTCCGGCGCCGTTTCCGGGCTCATTTCATACAAACGATCGGCAACACGTTGGCGCACATCTTCATCGTGGAAAATCCCGACTACTGCCGCTCCGCGCGCTTTGGCCTGTTCAATCAGCGTGACCACGGCGGCGCGGTTGGTCGCATCCAGCGAGGCGGTCGGTTCATCGAGCAACAGCACCGGATAATCCACCACAAAGCCGCGGGCGATATTCACGCGCTGCTGTTCGCCGCCGGAAAACGTTGAGGGCGCAAGATGCCACAGGCGTTCCGGCACATTCAGATGGCGCAGCAACGCGCTGGCGCGGGCTTCGCTTTGCGCTTTATCCACACCCAGTTCCAGCAGCGGCTGCATCACCAGATTCAGTGCGCTGATACGTGGGATCACCCGCAGAAACTGGCTGACCCAGCCGACCGTATGGCGGCGAACGGCCAGGATCTCGCGCGCTTCGGCGCTGACCATATCAATCTGCTGACCCTGATGTTCGACCCAAATTTTGCCGCTGTCCGGCAAATAGTTGCCGTATAACGAGCGTAAAAGGGTGGATTTTCCGCTACCGGAATGGCCGTGCAGCACCACGCATTCCCCGGCATCGACCGTCAGGCAAGCGTGGCTGAACACCGGTAATCTGGCGCTATTCTGGTTATGCAGAACGAAAGTTTTACTGAGATTTTCGACCCTGAGCTTCGTCGTCATTTTGGTCACTCTTTCTCTGGAATTAGATTCAGGACAGCACGGAAGAAACCAGCAGCTGCGTATATGGATGATGCGGATCGTCGAGCACGCGGTCGGTTAAACCACTTTCCACCACCTGACCTTGCTTCATCACCAGCAAACGGTGTGCAAGCAGGCGGGCAACGCCGAGGTCATGGGTGACAATCACCACCGCCAGCTGCATTTCCACCACCAGCGTGCGCAACAGATCCAGCAGACGCGCCTGAACGGACACGTCCAGGCCACCGGTCGGTTCATCCATAAACACCAGACGCGGATGCGTCACCAGATTGCGGGCGATTTGCAGACGTTGCTGCATCCCGCCGGAAAACGTGGTCGGCAGGTCATCAATACGTGAAACCGGAATTTCGACATCTTCCAGCCACTGACCGGCTTTCTTGCGGATATCGCCGTAATGACGTTCACCGACCGCCATCAGACGCTCGCCGATATTGCCACCGGCAGAAACCTGGCGGCGCAAGCCGTCCATCGGATGCTGATGCACCACGCCCCAGTCAGTGCGCAGCAGACGGCGGCGGTCACTTTCTGGCATGTCGTACAATGACTGCGCAGTGGTCTGGCCGTTGTTGTAGATGACCTGTCCTTCCTGCGGCGCAAGACGGGCGGAAATCGACTGCAACAGCGTGGTTTTGCCGGAACCGGATTCGCCGACAATACCCAGCACTTCACCGGGATACAGATTGAATGACACATCGCAAAAGCCTTTACCCGGCGCATAAAGATGGGTCAGGTTATTCACCGACAGCAGCGGTTCGGCGGCGAGATTTAACGGAGTGTTCATCAGCGGTTACCCTCGTTTGAAGCCTGTTGCTCAACCTGCTGAGCACAAAAATCAGTGTCGGAGCACACGAACATGCGGTTGCCCTGATCGTCGAGTACCACTTCATCGAGATAGCTGTGGTGCGAGCCGCAAATCGCACAAGGTTCATCCCATTGCTGAACGGTGAACGGATGATCATCGAAATCCAGACTTTCGACTTTGGTGAACGGCGGCAGGGCGTAAATGCGTTTTTCGCGTCCGGCACCGAACAGCTGCAATGCGGGCATCATGTTCATTTTCGGGTTATCAAATTTCGGGATCGGCGACGGATCCATCACGTAGCGGTCATTCACTTTCACCGGATAGGCGTAAGTGGTGGCGATATGGCCGAAGCGGGCGATGTCTTCATACAGTTTCACCTGCATCACGCCGTATTCTTCCAGCGCGTGCATTTTGCGGGTTTCGGTTTCTCGCGGTTCGATAAAGCGCAGAGGTTCAGGGATCGGCACCTGGAAAATCAGGATCTGATCTTCCTGCAACGGCGTTTCCGGAATGCGGTGACGGGTCTGGATCAGGCTGGCTTCCACGGTTTTCCCGGTCGTTTTCACTCCCGCGACGCTCTGGAAAAATTTGCGGATCGACACGGCATTGGTGGTGTCATCCGCGCCCTGGTCGATCACCTTCAGCACATCTTTTTCGCCGATCACGCTGGCAGTGAGCTGGATCCCGCCGGTGCCCCAGCCGTAAGGCATCGGCATCTCGCGACCGGCGAACGGCACCTGATAACCGGGGATCGCCACGGCTTTGAGGATCCCACGTCGGATCATGCGTTTGGTCTGTTCGTCGAGATAACCGTGGTTGTAGCCGGTGATCGTTTGGGCTGCATTATTGTTCATTGGCGGAGTCCTGTTCTTTCGTGGCGCGCAGGCGTTTTAACAACTCCAGTTCGGCCTGGAAATCGACGTAGTGCGGCAATTTAAGATGCGAGACAAAACCGGCAGCTTCGACGTTATCGGCGTGGGACAAAACGAATTCTTCATCCTGCGCCGGACTGCTGATCTGCTCGTTGTATTCACGGGTTTGCAGTGCGCGATCCACCAGAGACATCGACATTGCTTTGCGTTCGGCGCGACCAAACACCAGCCCGTAGCCACGGGTAAAGTGCGGCGGTTTGTCTTCCGGCGCGACAAAACCATTCACCATCTCGCATTCGGTCAGCAGGATTTCGCCGATATCAATCGCAAAACCCAGCTCTTCCGGCACGATTTCGACGGTGAGCCAGCCGGTACGGATTTCACCGGCGAACGGGTGATTGCGTCCGTAACCGCGCTGGGTGGAATAACTCAGCGACAGCAGGAAACCTTCGTCACCGCGCACCAGTTGTTGCAGGCGCGCTGCTCGGGAGGCCGGAAACACCGGCGGCGTACGGGTGATATCTTCCGGTTCGGTGCCGTCATCTTCTTCACGAACTGCCAGCTGCTGATTCGTCAGCAAATCAAACACATGGCCGCACTCTTCCGGCTGGGGTTCATCGGCTATGGGTGTGAACGGTGCTTCACCTTCGGCCAGCAGCGCGAAATCCAGCAGGCGGTGGGTGTAATCGTAAGTCGGGCCGAGCACCTGTCCGCCGGGCAAGTCTTTATAAATGGCGGAAATCCGGCGTTCGAGGCGCATCGATTTTGTGTTCAGCGGCTCGCTGGTGGCCAGACGCGGCAAGGTGGTGCGGTAAGCGCGCAGCAGGAAAATGGCTTCAACCAGATCACCGCCGGACTGCTTAATCGCCAGCGCGGCCAGTTCACGGTCGTAAATCCCGCCTTCGCTCATCACACGGTCAACGGCTAAGCCCAGTTGTTGTTCGATCTGGTCACAACCGAGTTCATTTACCCCGGTGTTGCCACGGCGCTCGTGCGCCAGCAACTGGTGAGCGGCGGCAATCGCCTTCTCACCCCCTTTAACGGCGACGTACATCAGCACACCTCCACGCGCGTGGTGCGCGGTATGGCAATCAGTTCTTCGCCGCAGGTGAACATAAAGTCCAGTCCCAGCGGGAAACGGTGAGGGCGGTTGAGCAGATAGTCGCGAACGCAATCAGGCAACAGCGGAGAAAGGGTCCGGCTGTTTTCAATACCCGGCCCGCGCAGACGCAGCGGGGTGCCGCCGGTCAGGCTGTCAAGCTGAACAATCACGCTGGTGGCCAGCTCCGGCGACATTTCATCACCGCAGGGGAAAGCCAGCAGGGTGGCGCTGTCGAGCGCCGGATCGGCCAGCGCAAAACTGACAGAGGAAGGATCATCGGTGAGCACCGCACCGGTATGAAAGCGCAGGTTTTTACGCAGGATTTCATCGTTGAGCGAGGCGCTCAGCCACAGCGGCGTGTCGTTATCGATAAGTGTCAGCAGCACGCAGGCGCTGGCGGAACCTAAAGCGCCGAAACCAGGCATGGCGGGGAGTTGCACGCTGACGCCAGGCTCGCTTAACGCTTTGAGGATACGGCGAAAACTGTACTGCGCATCGGCAACCGGATGTTGAAAACTGGCAACAAGTGACATGAGTTATTCTCCGCGAACCAGAGTAAAGAAATCGACGCGGCTGGAAGCCACCTCGCGGGCGCGTTGCTGGCGGCGTTCCTGTTGCAGCGCAGCCAGAGGCGCTATCACGCGTTTATGCAGCAGTTCGTCCATGCCCTGTATTTGCAGCAGGCCGTCAATAACCGCGCACAGTTCGGCGTGCGGTTTATTGCGACCACTGACGTAGCTGTAGCCGTAGACGCCACCGTCTAACTGAATGACGGCGCGGGTGACGGTCATATCGCCCATCACAAAACGTTTACCGGTTCCGCCCATGCGCCCCTGAAGCTGGGTCAGACCGGTTTCAGCGGCGCGGATGCGCTCAAATTGCGGGGACAAATTCAGCGGCTGCCAGTGGGCGAGCAGCTCATCGGGACGGCTGTGAGCCAGCACCGACATCCAGCGCTGGCGGGTTTGCAGGTGATCCATTCAGTGCTCCATGGTCAGTTCGATCATGTCGGCGCGCGTCAGGCTGACGGAGTATTCCGCCACCGTATCGCTGCCTTCACAAATGTTCAGGGTGCGGACACACAGCAGCGGTGCCTGCGGGACGATTTCGAGTAATTTGCTCTCTTTTGCCAGCGCGCGGCGGGCATTGATGCGGGTGGTGCGGCGGCTGAGCTTTTGCTTAATTTCTTCACGGATAAAATCGTGCAGCGAGCCGTTATGGAAATTTTGCAATGCAGGCCACCAGTCGAGATCGGGCAAATAGTGGTCAATCACACAGACCGGCACGCCGTTAACGCGGCGCAGCGTACGCAGGTGAATAATTGTGTCGCCTTCCTGCCGTGACAGCGCCGCCGCGACGTGATCGGTCGCCGGACGCAGCACCGCCAGCAGACGTTCGCTGGTCGGATGGCTGCCCTGATCCAGCAGGTTCTGGCTGAACCGCGCCTGCGAATGCAGCGGATAATCGTAAGGACGCATCAGCACCAGCGTGCCAATGCCCTGACGGCGTTGCAGCCAGCCGCGATCCACCAGTTCATCCACCGCACGGCGCAGCGTATGGCGATTTACCTGAAAACGTTCGGCAAGTTGTTGTTCCGGCGGCAGATAATCGCCGCAGCGGTAACCGTTACGCAGTTCCTGTTCCAGCTCGGCAGCGATTTGCTGATACACCCTGGCGTGACTGGTCGGATGTCTAGATAAGTTCATCACAATAAATACCTCGCGCAGTAGAAACGGGCAGTAGCAGGGGAAATTTGAAAGCGGTATGAAAGGGTCATGATGCAAACCTCAGTGTGGCGTTGGCATCATCTTGGGCGCGCTAAATGACAATTGGGTGAAGCTCTGGTTGCAGGAAAATGAAGAGTTGGAAGACGTCCCGCAGGAATGAAAGAGGGGGATTTACGGGCTATCAGGAGGGAATTACATTTCTCCGGCGCGGCGGATACCGAAATTTAGCAAGGCGATCTTTTTGTTCTATTATATAAATTTTTGTATATTTCATTCAGGAAGGTATGATGAAAAGGATTTTCTTTGTCGACAGCAGTTTGGCGGATTTACAGCGTTTTCCCTTGCAGGCTCGTCGGGAAGCAGGGTACCAGTTACATCGGGTGCAACATGGGGAAATGCCTTTTGACTGGAAACCCATGCCGGATGTAGGGATGGGGGTGCGCGAATTACGGATTAAAGATACGGAACGTATCTACCGGATTTTGTATATCGCCAAATTTAAAGAAGCCATTTATGTGCTGCACTGCTTTCAGAAAAAATCCCAGGCCACGAATCATCATGATCTGGAGCTGGCTAAAAAACGCTATAAATCAGAAGTAAGCCGGAGGAAAAATGATTCAGAGTTTTGACAATATCTGGGATGCCATCGAAGAAACGCCCCAGGAAGCTGAGAATATGAAAATACGCTCTAAATTAATGATGGTTCTTACTGCACATATCGAAAAGAACAAAATGACTCAGGCTCAGGCTGCGAAGTTTTTCGGAGTCACTCAGCCACGCATATCGGATCTGGTACGCGGTAAAATCTCAGTATTCAGTATTGATATGCTGGTCAACATGCTGGCGAGCGCGGATTTGCATATCACCCACATTGAAATCGGTGGGAAAGCACTGGTGTGAAAATGAAGAGTTGGAAGACGTCCCGCAGGAATGAAAGCGGGGGATTTACGGGATGAACAGTACAAATTACACTCTGGTTGTCGGATGTATTTTTAAACATTAATTACAAAAGGACTTTGTATGTCAGAAGCACTCAATCGTGAATTCAATGATTTACCTGTTACGTTAATACCCGAAACACCTGCGCAGAAATGGAGGCGTGAAAATCAAAAAGGAATTGAGGCGATAAATAAATACGTCGAAGAACATGGTTCGTTTTCTGATTATCAGCGTGCATTTTAGAAAAGTGAGGGGAATAATTTCCCCTCTGAAAGCATTAACGCAAATAATGAATCACCTGATTGCCGCTGCCGCGCCAGATAAGCGACGGGTCTTTCAGTTCCTGCACGAACTTCCCGTCGACCAGCACGTTGATTAACGCGGTGACTTCCTGCTGTTCAGCGCTCAGTTCCCCGAGCGTATAACCTGTCCACACCCACACATCTTTGCCAGGGCATTCCGCCTGTACGCGCACTAACAACTGGCGCACCGCCGACAGATTTTGCGGATGCAGCGGATCGCCGCCGGAGAGCGTCAAACCCTGACGCGGGATCACCGTGTTTTGCAGATCGGCGATAATGCGGTCTTCATCTTCCTGCGTAAAAGGTTTGCCGGAATCCAGCCGCCAGGTGCTTTTGTTATAGCACCCGCGGCATTCGTGGACGCAGCCGGAAACGAACAGCACGCAGCGTGTTCCCGGCCCGTTCACCACGTCGATTGGATAATATTGATGGAATCTCAAAATATTAACCCAGCTGACCGTTACCCAGATGTTTTATCCTGCGCTTCACTTCTTCCTGCTTACCGGCGTTAAACGGACGCGCATCCGGGCTGCCGAGATAACCGCACACGCGGCGGGTGACCGACACGCGGGAAGGCTCGTGATTGCCGCATTTCGGGCAGGTGAAGCCTTTGCTGGTGCATTCGAATTCACCGGTATAGCCGCAGTCGTAGCATTCATCAATTGGCGTATTGGTACCGTAATACGGCACGCGGGTGTAACTGTAATCCCACACGTCTTCCAGCGCTTTCAGGTTGTGCTGCAGGTTTGGGTATTCGCCGTAGCAGATGAACCCGCCGTTGCTCAGTGGCGGATACGGTGCTTCGAAATCGAGTTTTTCATACGGATTGACTTTCTTCTCGACGTCAAGATGGAAGCTGTTGGTGTAATAACCTTTATCGGTGACACCGGCCACCAGGCCGAATTCGGCTTTATCCAGACGACAGAAACGGTCGCACAGGTTTTCGCTCGGCGTGCTGTACAGGCTGAAGCCGTAACCCGTTTCGTCTTTCCAGCTGTCGGTGGCGGCTTTCAGGCGGGCGACAATCGCCACGGCTTTTTCGCGTAACTGACTGGCATCGAACACGTGGGTCTGATCGCCGAACAGCGCGTTAATGGTTTCATGCACGCCGATGTAGCCGAGTGAAATCGACGCACGACCATTTTTGAAGATGCCGGAAATATCGTCGTCGGCTTTCAGACGCACACCGCAGGCACCTTCCATGTACAGGATCGGCGCAACGCGGGCCTTGATGCCTTCGAGACGCGCAATGCGGGTCATCAGCGCTTTTTTCGCCAGCAATAAACGCTCGTCGAGCAGTGTCCAGAACGCCGCTTCATCGCGTTTGGCCTCCAGCGCGATACGCGGCAGGTTCAGGCTGATCACGCCGATATTGTTGCGGCCTTCGTGGATCATTTCGCCGTTCTCTTCGTAAACGCCCAGGAAACTGCGGCAGCCCATCGGGGTTTTGAAGGAACCGGTGACTTTCACCACCTGATCGTAATTAAGAATGTCCGGATACATGCGCTTGCTGGCGCATTCGAGAGCCAGTTGCTTGATGTCGTAATTGGCATCGCCGGCTTTATGGTTCAGGCCGTCGCGGATGGCAAACACCAGTTTCGGGAAGACGGCGGTTTTGCGGTTTTTACCCAGCCCGGCAATGCGGTTACGCAAAATAGACTGCTGGATCAGGCGTGATTCCCACGACGTGCCGAGACCGAAACCGAAGGTAACAAACGGCGTCTGGCCGTTGGCGGTGTGCAGCGTATTGACTTCATATTCCAGCGACTGGAATGCGTCATAACACTCTTTCTCGGTACGGTTACGGGCGAACGCTTCGGCATCGGCAATCTGCCATTCTTCAGCGGTCTGACGATGTTTGTTGAAGCTGGCGGTAACAAACGGCGCCAGCACTTCGTCGATGCGGTTAATGGTGGTGCCGCCGTAAATGTGGCTGGCGACCTGCGCGATAATCTGTGCGGTGACGGCGGTTGCCGTTGAAATCGACTTTGGCGTGTCAATTTCGGCATTGCCCATTTTGAAACCGTGATTCAGCATGCCTTTCAGGTCGATCAACATGCAGTTAAACATCGGGAAGAACGGCGAATAATCCAGATCATGATAGTGAATTTCCCCGCGTTCATGCGCCAGCACCACGTCACGGGGTAAAATATGCTGTTTGGCGTAATGCTTGGCCACAATCCCGGCGAGTAAATCGCGCTGGGTCGGGATAACTTTGCTGTCTTTGTTGGCGTTTTCGTTGAGCAGCGCCATATTGCTTTGCTCAACCAGACCACGGATTTCCTGATTCAGGCGTCCGCGCATTTCGCGTTTCACGTCGCGGTCATGGCGGTATTCAATATAGGCACGCGCCAGTTTCTTGTGCGGCCCCGCCATCAGCTGGTTTTCAACCGCATCCTGAATTTCATGGATATCGACACGCGCCTGATCTTGCAGATTCTCTGCCACAATACGGGCAACCTGCGCGCAATAACCAACGCTGTCGATACCGGCGGCTTCGGCTGCGCGTTGCACCGCTTGTTTGATCAGAACTTCATCGAAAGGGACCTGACAACCATCCCGCTTAATCACGATGGGCTGCATTTTGGTGGATTTTGCGGGTACGGTTTCCTGTCTGTCTGCCTTCACAATGATACTCCTTTTGGGCGGATCCCGCGCCCCACAAGGCTTACAGGCCGGTTGTGTGGCATTTGCGGAAAACCGCTATATATTGGGTTGGGTGTGTACTATACACACTAGATGTAGGATCTACGCGAGCGTTAATTCTCATTTTATTGACCTGAAACAAAGAATTTTTTCGGCGGAGGAATTGATGACCAAATGTAAATTCTGGCCTGAATTTTGCCTGTTGTTTTATAAGGGGATGCATACAAAATAAACGGGTCAGCCACGACTGTGACCGACCCGACAGAAGGGGAAATTCAGACTATCCGGCGAGTTGCCAGAGACATTCGTACGGACGAAGCGTGCCGGAAATGGCAGGCGAGGCGTAATTACTCAGCAGCGTGTTGCCATCTAATTCTGCCAGCGTAAGTGTCTGCTCCTGCCCGCTCAGGTTTGCCACCACGCGCAAGGTTTTGCCTGACGCCTGACGGGTATAACACCACAACTGCGGATGTTCCGGCAGCAAATCCTGATAATCGCCATCGGTCAGAACCGGCAGCGTTTTGCGCAGGCGGATCAGTTGCTGATACAGATAAAATACCGAGTCTTTATCCGCCAGTGCCTGTTCGGTATTGATGTCCTGCGCGTTGTGGCTGACGGAAATCCACGGCGTGCCGGAAGTAAATCCGGCCTGTTCCCCGGCATTCCACTGCATCGGCGTACGTGAGTTGTCCCGCGATTTCTTCGCCAGAATGCGCAACAGTTCTTCGTTGCTGCGCCCGTCAGTTTTCAGTTCGGCAAACATATTCAGGCTTTCCACATCGCGATATTGTTCGAGATGTTCAAAGCCCGGATTGGTCATGCCGATTTCCTCGCCCTGATAAATATACGGCGTACCCTGCAGGCCGTGCAGCACCATTGCCAGCATTTTGGCAGATGTCGCGCGCAGCGCGCCTTCATCGCCAAAGCGCGACACAATGCGCGGCTGATCGTGATTACACCAGAACAGCGCATTCCAGGCGTGACCGTGCATTCCCTGCTGCCACTCGCGGAAAATCTGCTTGAGCTGCACGAAATCCGGCGGTGCATCGGCCCATTTTTCACCGTTCGGATAATCGACTTTCAGGTGATGGAAGTTAAAGGTCATCGACAGTTCGCTGCCGTCATTGGCGGCGTAGCGGCGACAATGCTCCAGCTTTGTTGAAGACATTTCGCCGACGGTCATCAGCCCCAGCGGCTTAAATACGTCACGGCTGAATTCCTGTAAGAACTCATGAATACGCGGACCGTCAGTGTAAAAGCGCCGGCCATCACCGGCATCGTCGGTCGGGAAATCCTGTTGTTTCGACACCAGATTGATCACGTCCAGACGCAGCCCGTCGACGCCCTTATCCGCCCAGAACTGGCAGACTTTTTTCAGCGCCTCGCGCACCGGCGGGTATTCCCAGTTCAGATCGGCCTGCTCGGTGGCGAACAGATGCAGGTAATACTGGCCGCTGGTTTCGTGCCATTGCCAGGCACCGCCACCGAATTTGGATCGCCAGTTATTCGGCGGTCCGCCCTCCGTTGCCCCATCACGCCAGATATAGAAAGGCCGGAACGGGCTGCCCGCATCCTGCGACTGGCGGAACCACTCGTGATGCGTCGAGGTATGATTAAACACCATATCCATCACGATGCGGATCCCACGCTGATGCGCTTCTGCAGTCAGCCGTTCAAAGTCTTCGAGCGTGCCGTAAGCCGGGTCAATCTCGCAGTAATCGGCCACGTCGTAGCCGTTATCAATCTGCGGCGACAGGTACAGCGGTGTCAGCCATATCGCATCAACGCCAAGGGTTTTCAGGTAATCCAGACGCTGTGTGATGCCGTTGATATCACCGGTGCCGCTGCCCGTGGTGTCCTGAAAACTCTTGGGATAAATCTGGTAAATCACGCCGTTTTTCCACCACGGCAATTCGCTGTTCATTCCATTTTCCTTCTTGAATGTCTTACACCACTGCCAGTTCACCCCGGCGGGCTTTCCGCTGATAAACCAGCACGGTCAGGATAATCGGCACCACGATCGCCACCAGCATGGCCAGTGCGTAAATACTCCAGAACTGCGGTTTGATGGACAAAATACCCGGTAAGCCGCCGACGCCGATGCCGTTGGCCGTGACGTGGAACAGGCCGCAAATCAGGCCGGCAAACGCTGAGCCGATCATCGCGCACAGCATCGGGAAGCGGTATTTCAGGTTGATGCCGTACATCGCCGGTTCGGTTACGCCGAGGAACGCGGATATCGCTGCGGGCACGGAGATCTCGCGCTCATTATGTTTGCGGCTGACGATAATCACGCCGACGACCGCAGCGGCTTGCGCAATATTGGACAGGGCGATCAGCGGCCACACCGGGGTTCCGCCGGTGCTTTGCACCATCTGCATATCGATGGCAAGGGTGGTCTGATGCACGCCGGTGATGACCAGTGGCGCATAGAGGAAACCAAACAGCGCGGCACCGATGGGTGCGAGGCTGCCGGTCATGATGAATTTCACCGCGAAAGCCACGCCGTCGCCCACCATGCGGCCAAACGGCCCGATCAGCGTGTGCGCCAGGAATACGGCAATAATCAGCGAGCTGACGGGCACAATCACCAGATACAGATAATTAGGCACGATGCGTTTCAGGCCATTTTCGATCATCGCCAGCGCCATACCGGCGAGAACGGAAGGAATGACCTGCGCCTGATAACCGACCTTTTCGATGGTGAACCAGCCGAAATTCCATACTTCAGGGATTTGCTGCCCGAGGTTGTAGGAGTTCATCAGTTGCGGCGATACCAGCGTTATGCCAAGCACAATCCCGAGGATTTCGGTGCCGCCCATTTTTCTGACCGTCGACCAGCACACCGCCACCGGCAGGAACATAAACACGGCTTCGCCAAGCAGCCAGAGGAAGTCGTAAATGGATTGCCACAGCGGGTGCATCTGCGCCAGCGTCTGGCCGCCGCTCATCGGAATTTCGCCGATAACATTGCGGAAACCGAGAATTAAACCGCCGCTGATCAGCGCCGGTAACAGCGGGAAAAAGATTTCCGCAAAGTGAGAAATGCTGCGCTCAAACCAGCTCATATTCTGGCGGGCGGCAACTTTTGCCTGTTCTTTTCCGGCCGCACTTTTACCGGTGCTGGCGATCAGAACTTTGTAGTAATCATCCACTTCCGGCCCGATAACCACCTGGAACTGACCGGCGTTGGTGAAGCAGCCTTTGACCATCGGCAGGGCTTCGAGACCTTTCGGGTCGGCTTTGGACGGGTCATTGAGGACAAAACGAAGACGCGTAATGCAGTGAGTCACCATCGCGATATTGTCGCTGCCGCCAACGAGGGCGATCAGCTGATCAACATCCTGTTGCTTAACTTTGCTCATGGGAAGTGGCCTGTGATTTTGCGTAAGAGTGTAGGGTACGGTTCAAGCATAGCGAAGGCGGTGGGAACTTGTCCGGGAACGTTCCCGGTTTTGCCGGGACGATCACAAAGTTTTTACTTTTTAGAAAGGCAAAGGTCAGAAAGGCGGGGGATTCAGAAAGCAAGCTTTCCGGGGATAATCAGCTGCCGCACCGTGGTGGAACCGCTGAGCTGCGCCAGTAATTGTTTGGCCGCTGCTTCGCCGCCCGCGCCATAGCCGAGTTCTACTGAATACGATTCCGGGAACAGGAAATGCAGGAGCGGGTTGTTGCCGATACCGCATACCTGCACGCCACGGATTTGCTGCTGTTGCAGGTATTTTTGTGCGCCGATGGCAATGGTGTCGGACGCGCAGACGACGGCCTGAATGTTATTTTTCAGCAACTGCGGGATCAGGTCGAAGCCGCTCTGATAGGTCAGTTCGCCCAGCGCAATGTGCGGTGTCAGGCCATGCTCTTTACAAAAAGTCCGAAAGGCCGCGCTGCGGCGCTGGCCGGTGGTGGTGTCCTGCGGCGAAACACCGATAAAGCCAATCTCCCGTATGTTCTGCGCCAGCAGTTTTTGCATCAGCAACTGCACCGCACCCGCATCGTCATAACACACCGAAGATAGCCCCGGCATATCGCGTGCCAGCACCACCATTTTATCCTGCCAGGGCGTCAGCATTTGGGCTGAAAGTCCGGTGAAACCAAACAGCACAATGCCATCGATATTGCGCTGTTTCAGCACCTGCAAATGCTCTTTCACGCGCTCTGCGCTGAACTGACTTTCCAGCACAATCGGGTCATACCCTTGCTGATAAAACAGCGGCAACATGGCGCGTACCGCCAGATTTTCCGAAGGAGAGTCGAGACGCGACACGATAATCGCCACAATTTTGTCGCTGAACCCGCGCATGGCCCGCGCCGATTTCGACGGACTGAAATGCTGTTGTTCAATCACCTGCAACACCCGTTCACGGGTTTGCGGGCTGACGTTGCCTTCGTTATTCAAAACGCGGGAAACCGTGGATTTTCCGACACCGCTCAGGCGGGCAATATCATTAATGGTCAGGCGATTTTGCTGGGTCATGTTTTAAGGTGAATGAGGGTCAGGTTTAAAATTGGTTGTAGTTAACCGGCGTATACTGCGCTCGCCGGAGATGATGTACGCGTCATCCCGTGCCGTTACCCTAACGGATTTTTATACCCGATGCGTATGAATTTCCAAACCGTTCCTTACCGGAGGTGAAAACCCATGGAACCCGACCCCAATTCTGTAGGTCCGTTGTGATCCGGTAAGCACCCGCATTTTTGCTGCTGCTTGCCGTGACTTTACCTGGCAGGCAGTGGCGCACGTCTTTTCGTTCGCCCTGTTTTTAACAACCCTTTTGCCATGCTCATGGCGGCTTCGCTGTGGGCGCAACAAAGGTGCGAATGATGTTCAAAAATTTCACTTCCCGGCTGCTCAGTGCGCTCAGCCGTAATTTACCGCGCCGCTTAGTCCGCCGCGATCCGATGCTGGAAAACGTATCTGCCCGTGCAGTGCAGGCCATCCCTGCCGCTATGTCGGCGCATTGTCAGGCCTGTGCCCGCGCCACCGAAGACCAGCTTTACCTGCAATTTGCCAGTCATCCGGAAGGGCTGACTGCGCAGGAAGCCGATGCAATTCGCGAAGTTTCCGGCCTGAATCAGACCGGCGATCAGCAACCGGCACCCTGGTGGCTGCATCTGTGGCACTGCTACCGCAATCCGTTCAATCTGCTGCTGACCGTGCTCGGGCTGGTGTCTTACGCCACCGACGATTTAACGGCAGCGCTGGTGATTGGCGCGATGGTGTTTATTTCTACTTTCATGCATTTCATTCAGGAGGCGCGTTCCAATAAAGCCGCCGATGCGCTGAAAGCGATGGTCAGCAACACCGCGACCGTGCTGCGCAGTGACGCGCAAACCGGACGCAGCGAAACAGTGGAAATCCCGATCAGCCAACTGGTGCCGGGTGACCTGATCAAATTGTCAGCGGGCGATATGATCCCGGCAGATCTGCGCATTCTTTCGGCCAAGGACTTGTTTATCAGCCAGGCGGCGCTGACCGGTGAATCCCTGCCGGTGGAAAAACACGCCTGCGAGAAAAAACCGGTTGCGGCTGATCCGCTTGAACTGAACACCCTGTGTTTTATGGGCACCAACGTGGTGAGCGGCACGGCGATTGCGATGGTGATCGCCACCGGCAGCAAAACCTGGTTCGGTCAGCTTGCCGAACGTGTGGTACAGGAAGATACACAGCCAAACGCGTTCCAGGCCGGGATCAGCAAAGTCAGCTGGCTGCTGATCCGCTTTATGATGGTAATGACACCTGTGGTGCTGGTGATCAACGGTTACACCAAAGGCGACTGGTGGGAAGCCGCACTGTTTGCGCTCTCCGTGGCGGTCGGGTTGACGCCGGAAATGCTGCCGATGATTGTGACTTCCACGCTGGCCAAAGGCGCGGTAAAACTCTCCCGCCAGAAGGTGATCGTCAAACGTCTGGATGCGATACAGAACTTCGGCGCAATGGATATCCTCTGCACGGATAAAACCGGCACGCTGACGCAGGATAAAATCGTGCTCGAGCGCCACACTGATGTGCTGGGCGTGACCAGTGATGAGGTGCTGCATCTGGCGTGGCTGAACAGCCATTATCAAACCGGCCTGAAAAACCTGCTGGATGTTGCGGTGCTGGAAGCAGGCGATGCCGGTCCGGCGCATAACTCGCTGAAAGTGGATGAAATTCCGTTTGATTTCGACCGTCGCCGTATGTCTGTCGTCGTCGCCGAAAACGACCAGAATCACCGCCTGATTTGCAAAGGCGCGCTGGAAGAAATGCTGTCGATTTGTACGCTGGTGCAGCTCAACGGTGAGATTGTGCCGCTGACCGATGTGCTGCTGGCGCGTATCCGCCGCATTACTGACGATCTCAATCAGCAGGGGCTGCGCGTGGTAGCCGTGGCGCATAAAGTGATGCCATCGCGCACGCAGGGCTACGGCGTGACCGATGAGTCCGGCCTGATCCTGGCCGGGTATATCGCATTCCTCGATCCGCCAAAAGAAAGCACCGCACCGGCGCTGGATGCACTGCAACGCAAAGGCGTGACGGTGAAAATCCTCACCGGCGACAATCCGCTGGTGGCGCGTAAAGTCTGCAAAGATGTCGGATTACAGGCCGATAACGTCGTGATCGGCAGCGATATCGATGCGCTTGACGATGTGCAACTGCTGAACGTCGCCCGCGAAACCACGGTGTTTGCCAAACTGACACCGATGCACAAAGAACGCATTGTGCGCGTACTGCGCGGTGAAGGGCATGTGGTTGGCTTTATGGGTGACGGCATCAACGACGCGCCTGCGCTGCGTGCGGCGGACATTGGGATTTCCGTGGATTCTGCGGTGGATATCGCCAAAGAAGCGGCCGATATTATTCTGCTGGAAAAAAGCCTGATGGTGCTGGAGCAGGGCGTGACGGAAGGGCGCAGAACTTTCGCCAACATGCTGAAATACATCAAAATGACTGCCAGTTCCAACTTCGGTAACGTGTTCAGCGTGCTGGTCGCCAGCGCCTTTCTGCCGTTCCTGCCAATGTTGCCGCTGCATCTGCTGATTCAGAACCTGATTTACGATGTGTCTCAGGTGGCGATCCCGTTTGATAACGTGGATGAAGAGCAACTGGCGAAACCGCAGCGCTGGAACGCCGGGGATATTGGCCGTTTTATGGTGTTCTTCGGGCCGATCAGTTCCGTCTTCGACATTCTGACTTTCAGCCTGATGTGGTGGGTGTTTAAAGCCAATACGGTGGAGGCGCAGACGTTGTTCCAGTCCGGCTGGTTCATTGAAGGGCTGCTGTCGCAGACGCTGATTGTGCACATGATCCGCACCCGCAAAGTGCCGTTTATTCAGAGCCGCGCGTCCTGGCCGCTGTGCATCATGACGCTGATGGTGGTGATCACCGGTATCGCGCTGATCTACTCGCCGGTTGCCGGATTCCTGCAATTGCAGGCGCTGCCGCTGAGCTATTTCCCATGGCTTATCGCCATTCTTGCGGGCTACATGGTGCTGACGCAGTGCGTGAAAGGCTGGTTCGTGCGCCGTTACGGCTGGCAGTAATCTTTAAAATTCTATCCTGAATGCTAAAAAGCGCGACCGGTGAAGCGGCCGCGCTTTGCATTAATCAGTTCGAAATATTACGACTGCGCGTTGTTCTTGCGATCGTTACGACGGTTCACCCAGGTGTTAATCAGCAGGGTGATGATCAGAATCGACGCAATCACGCCCAGCGAAATCCCCACCGGAATGTGGAACACGTCGAGCAGCAGCATTTTGATACCGATGAAAATCAGGATCACCGCCAGCCCGTATTTCAGCATCGAGAAACGTTCTGCCACGCCCGCCAGCAGGAAGTACATCGCGCGCAGGCCGAGGATCGCAAACAGGTTAGAGGTCAGGACGATGAACGGGTCGGTGGTTACCGCAAAGATAGCCGGAATACTGTCGACTGCGAAAATCACGTCGCTCAGTTCCACCATAATCAGCACCAGCAACAGCGGAGTAGCGAACAAAATACCGTTACGGCGCACAAAGAACTTCTCACCCTGCAACTCATCGGTCATGCGCATTTTGCTGCGCAGCCAGCGGATCATCGGCTTCTCGCCAACCTCACCGTCTTCTTCTTTCGCCAGCGCCATCTTGATACCGGTGAACAGCAGGAATGCGCCGAACACGTACAAAATCCAGCTAAATTGCCCCACCAGCCAGCTACCGGCGAAAATCATGCCGGTACGCAGGACGATGGCGCCGAGCACGCCGTAGACCAGTACGCGGCGTTGCAGGCTGGCAGGAATAGAGAAGTAACTGAACAGGATCAGCCAGACGAAGACGTTATCCACCGCCAGCGCTTTTTCCAGCAGATAGCCGGTCAGGAACATGGTGGCCTTGGCGTCGGCCACTTCACGGCCAAACTCGCCGTTGAGATACCACCAGAAGCCGAAGTTGAACAGCAACGACAGGCCTATCCACACCAGCGACCACATCGCGGCACTTTTCATACTCATGGTTTGCGCGCCTTTTCGACCCTGCAACAGCAGGTCGAACGCGAGCATAATTATCACTACCACGGCAAAGGAGCCCCACAACATCGGGTTGCCTACGGAGTTCATCATTGCGATATCCTCGAAAAAACATCAAAAAAAAACGGCCAGCGTCGGAAGACGTTAGCCGCTCATTTTTTGAGCTGTGAGCAAACCTCGCCTTCCGGCAAGGTCTCACTTACAAAGATAAGTATTCATCTTGTGAATGCTTATCTTTGCCCCGGTAACCGGGTGGCTGAGACGGCGCTGCATGAGCGCGGGTCCAGACACCGTAATGACGATTATCCGACGAAGAAGTTACTCCCCTTTGCAGTTCGCAAATTAATGCAAAATGTGTCCGGTGTCAAACATTCAGAAACATTATGGAGCATTAACCCGCCAGTGCCTGACGTTTGCCGAGTGCGCCGACGAAGGCCAGCAGCAGGCTACGGCTGAGGGGTGTTTCGCTAAGTTGCTGAGCCTGATGCGCAAAATCTATCGTATCGTCTTCGGCGATAGAGCCCAGCCATGACAGATACGTTTTCATTACCGCCAGACTGAATTCCGGATGGAACTGCGTGCTGATGGCATTCGGGCCGTAGCGCAGGATCTGATGCGGATCGTGCCGCGTTTTCGCCAGCACCGTCGCTGTCGCAGGCGGCGTAATGACGGTTTGCAGGTGGATCAGATTGGCTGCGAACTGTGCGGGAAGCTGCGACACCAGCGGATCAAGATGCCCGTCCGGCGTCAGCGTCACCTCGTGCGTACCGACTTCAATGCCTTGCGGATGGTAATCCACCTCGCCACCCAGCGCGTATGCCATCAGCTGATGACCGTAGCAGGCACCAAACATGGGTAATTCCTGCAACATGCCCAGCCGCACCCAGTCCGCCGCTTCTTCGCTCCACGCCAGATGCTCGGTGACCATGCTGCGCGAACCGGTAATGATCGCACCGCAATAGTTTTCCGGCGGCAGCGGGCGTTCACCCGCCTGCAAATCCACAATCACCACCTGCTGCGCGTCGATATCGCCCTGACGGATAAACATCTGCGGAAAGTTATCGTGCGCACGGCGGATAGGTTCCGGCGCGTGGCCAGTCTGTAAAATCAACAGCGATTTCTGGCTGGGTGCAATCATCTGTTACTCCCGATTTTTACTTAATATTAAGGCTGGTTATCGGCCGGGAATACCACGCCGGTCTGACGACGGATTTCCGTCAGCACTTTGGCCGTGATACGCGAGACTTCCAGCCCGGGGTGCGCGACAAACTGGCTGTCGACCAGAATCGCAAAAGTTTCTGCTTCATACAGCATGGTGTTGATGTGCTGGGGCTGCGTCAGATCCAGCTTCTGGCTGCCGCGTGGCGTCAGGCTGAGCGTCTGGCATTCAGACAGTTTTTCCATCTGCAAGGTGCCGTCTTCGCCCTGGATCTCACTGGGTAACAGGGAGTCGCTGATTTTGGAATGGTTGATAACCACTTCGAAATCATCCGCATAAGACAAGATCACCGTGCCCTGACCGTCAACGCCGCTTTCCAGCAGGGTTGCCGTGGCTTCCACCGATTCCGGTTCGCCAAACAACGAAATAGCACTCGCCAGACAGTAATAACCGATATCCATGATCGAGCCATTGGAAAACGCCGGGTTAAAGGTATTCGGGTTTTCACCGGCCAGATAGCGCGGATAACGTGAGGAATACTGGCAGTAATTCAGAATGGCCTTACGCAGTTTACCGATGCGGTTCAGCGCGCCTTTCATGTGCAGGAAGTTGGGCAGATACGCGGTCTTAAACGCCTCGAACAGCACTACGTTGTTTTCTTTTGCGCAGGCGATCAGGCTTTCCGCTTCACGCAGATTGGAAGCCAGCGGCTTTTCGCAAATCACGTGTTTTTTATTGCTGAGGAACAACAGCGACTGCCGGTAATGCAGGGAGTTCGGGCTGGCAATATAGACCGCATCAATCAGATCAGAGGCGGCCATTGCTTCAAGGGAATCAAAGTAATGTTCAACCGGATAATCCTCGCCGAGCTTTTTAGCGCCTTCCAGCGTGCGGGAATAAATCGCGGTCAGCTTCATTTTACCGCTCTCGTGGGCGGCATCAATAAAACGCTGGGTGATCCAGTTGGTGCCCACAACGCCAATACGAATCATGAGAAATCCCTATAGTTAACTATTATTGATACAACTTACCGAATATTTCCAGATGCGTCAGATACATGCGCGTGTCGAATTCTAACTGATGATAGTCGGGCGTCATATGACAGCACAGGCTGTAGAATGCTTTGTTGTGTTCTTTTTCTTTCAGGTGCGCGAGTTCATGCACCACGATCATTTTCAGAAACGCTTCCGGCGCGCTTTTAAACACCGTTGCCACGCGGATTTCCGCTTTGGCTTTCAGCTTGCCGCCCTGAATACGGGATATTGCCGTATGCAGCCCCAGCGCGTGCTTCATCACGTGGATTTTATTGTCGTAAGCCACTTTGCTTAACGGCGATGAACTGCGCAAAAACTGATTTTTCAGGTCCAGCGTATACTGATAGAGCGATTTGTCAGTGGTCAGCTCGTGCGGTTCGGGATATCGCGTCAGCAAGACTTTACCTAAACGTTCCTGGTCGATTAACTGACGCACCTGAGCCTGAAGCGACTCCGGATAGCCTTGCAGATAGGTCAATTCAGGCATAACTGTTTGCTTTATCTCTTATTGCCGGGGAAAAGATGCCGAAACGGGGTGCGGGGTTTTTACCACGATCGCGTCGATCCGGCAGATAAACCCCTTTTTAACTGAAAAAACGTTTTACTGATAGACCAAATTAAGGGATAAACAGCGCAAATTGAATATGAGGAGGGCCAATGAGCCAATTTGAAACCGAAACCGGTGGTCAGTTATTGCAACTGCGTCTGGAACGTTATCCGCTGGAAGAAGCGGCAACGCAGTTACAGGCATGGGAAGCGGCCGATGAATATCTGCTGCAAAACCTGAACACCGACGCGCTCAACGGCCGTCCGCTGCTGATTTTCAACGATGCTTTCGGCACGCTGGCCTGCGCCTTGCAGCCGCACAACCCGACCAGCGTCAACGACTCCTTCATGAGTCAGCTGGCGATGCGCCACAACCTGCGCCTTAACGGTTTTGACGAAGACAGCGTGGCGGCGCAAAGCAGCCTGGTGCCGTTGCCGATCAATCCGGGTCTGGTGATCATCAAAGTGCCAAAAACGCTGGCACTGCTGGAACAACAACTGCTGGCGCTGCGTGAAGTGGTGACGCCGGACACGCAGATTATCGCCGGCGCGAAAGCCCGTGATATTCACACGTCAACGTTGCAACTGTTCGAGAAAATCCTCGGACCGACCAAAACCAGTCTGGCGTGGAAAAAAGCCCGTCTGATCCATTGTGAAGCCACCTTGCCTGCGCAAACCGCAGAGCCGGTGATTTCTGAGTGGGCGCTGGATGACAGTGAATTCCGTATTTCCAACCACGCGAACGTGTTCTCACGCGGCGGTCTGGATGTCGGCGCTCGCTTTTTCATGCAACATCTGCCGGAAGGCATTGAAGGGCGCATGGCGGATCTGGGCTGTGGTAACGGTGTGATCGGCATGACCGCACTGGCGCTGAACCCGGATGCGGAAATGCTGTTCGTCGATGAATCTTATATGGCGGTAGAGTCGAGCCGTATTAACGTCGAAAACAATTTGCCGCAGGATGTCAGCCGCTGTCATTTCGAAGTGAACAACATGCTGGCCGGTGTCGAGCGCGAAACACTGCACGCCGTGCTGTGTAACCCGCCGTTCCATCAGGGCACGGTCATCAGCGATGACACCGCGTGGCGCATGTTCTGCGATGCCAAACGCTGCCTGCAAACCGGCGGCGAGCTGCGTATCGTCGGCAACCGTCATCTGGATTACTACCAGAAGCTGCGTCGCCTGTTCGGCAACTGCACGACGATCGCCACCAATCAGAAATTCGTGATTTTACGTGCCGTGAAAACAGCTGCACATCATTGATAGCTGAATTAGTCTGAAGTGCTGAAATGAAAAAGCCGCTTATCGCGGCTTTTTTTTCGTCTGTCGGTTTCTGAAATAGTTTTCTAAATTTTCAGTGCCAGCCGTGTGCCCTGATCGATAGCGCGACGCGCATCGAGTTCGACGGCGACGTCGGCACCGCCAATCAGGTGTACGATTTTTCCGGCCTCCTGTAACGGCTGATACAGCGCGCGCTGCGGTTCCTGTCCGGCGCAGATAATCACGTTATCCACTTCCAGACATACCGGTTCACCGTTCATGATCAGGTGCAGCCCCGCGTCGTCGATGCGTTCATAGCTGACACCACTTTGCATTTTCACGCCACGCTGCAACAGGCTGGTGCGGTGGATCCAGCCAGTGGTTTTCCCCAATCCTGCGCCGACTTTGGTGGTTTTGCGTTGCAGCAGAACGATATCCCGCGCGGCAGGTTCGGGCTGTGGCCCAAGTGGTGCCAGACCGCCACGGTGCGTCAGGCTCTGGTCGATCCCCCATTCGTGGCTGAAAGCCTGAGTGCTGAGGCTCGATGACGGGCCGGTGTGGATCAGGTATTCGGCGGTATCAAAACCAATGCCGCCCGCGCCAATAATGGCGACGCGCTGTCCGACCGGTTTTTTATCCCGCAGTACGTCGAGATAGGTCAGCACGATCGGATGATCAATGCCCGCAATATCCGGCAGGCGCGGTGAAATACCACAGGCGAGGATCACTTCGTCATAACCCGTTAACTGGCTGGCGCTGACGGTTTCGCCCAGGCGCAGCGTTACGCCCAGTAATGTCAGCTGGCGCGAGTAGTAACGCAGCGTCTGATAAAACTCTTCTTTGCCGGGGATCTGTTTGGCGACATTAAATTGCCCGCCGATTTCATTGTGTGCATCAAATAATGTGACGTGATGCCCGCGGCTGGCGGCGGTAGTGGCAAACGCCAGCCCGGCTGGCCCCGAGCCGACAACGGCCAGATGTTTGGTGATTTCCGCACGGGTAACCGGTAACTGCGTTTCACGGCAGGCGCGCGGATTGACCAGACAGGAAGTGACTTCACCGGCGAATATCTGATCCAGACAGGCCTGATTACAGCCGATGCAGGTGTTGATTTCATCAGCACGTCCCTGCGCGGCTTTTTCGACAAACGCAGGATCGGCAAGAAACGGGCGTGCCATCGACACCATATCCGCACAACCTTCGGCGAGAATTTTCTCCGCCACGTCAGGGTCGTTAATGCGGTTAGTGGTAATCAGCGGAATCCCCACTTTGCCCATCAGTTTTTGCGTCACCCAGATGAACGCCGCGCGGGGCACCATGGTGGCTATGGTCGGAATGCGCGCTTCATGCCAGCCAATACCGGTGTTGATAATGCTCGCGCCTGCCTGTTCGATGCGCTGCGCCAGCATTTCGACTTCATTCCAGTCCGAGCCTTCTTCGACCAGATCCAGCATGGATAAGCGATAAATGATGATGAATTCCCGGCCACAGGTTTCGCGCACGCGGCGCACGGCTTCGGTGGCAAACCGCATGCGGTTATCGGCAGAACCGCCCCAGTTGTCCGTGCGCTGATTGGTGCGCGCGGTGAGGAACTGGTTTATCAGATAGCCTTCGGAGCCCATGATTTCCACGCCGTCATAACCCGACTCTTTGGCAAGCTGCGCGCAGCGGGCGAAATCCGCCAGTGTGGAGTAGATTTCTGCCTCGCTGAGGGCGTGAGGTGTAAAGCGGTTGATCGGCGCCTGAAGCGCTGAAGGCGCGACGGGGTGGGGCTGATAACTGTAACGTCCGGCGTGAAGGATCTGCAGGGCAATTTTGCCGCCAGCGGCATGCACCGCGTCAGTCACCACGCGGTGATGCGTGATGTGTTCCTGTTCAGCGAGAATTGAACCGCCCTGATAAACCACGCCCTGCGCGTTAGGGGAAATGCCGCCGGTGACAATCAGCCCGACGCCTGCGGCGGCACGTTCTGCATAAAAGGCCGCCAGACGTTCCGGCCCGTCCTCCCGTTCTTCCAGCCCGGTGTGCATGGAACCCATCAGCACGCGATTTTTCAGTTGGGTAAAACCTAAATCCAGCGGCGCCAGCAGGTGCGGATAAAAAAGCGAAGCGCGTTCAGTCATGGAATTCTCTTAAGTGGTCGGAGGAGATGAATTCAATTTAGCTGCTGGCAGAACAATTGGAAAGTCAGTGTGTAATGACTGTGATATGTATCACTCTGAGGAATTCGCTGAGCGTTAATTAACTATTACGCTTCTTATTACTCGCGGTTTATTAATTGGCAGAGGTGACTTTTGTCGCCGGAAAACAGCACAAGATAGCAGATGAAATACCTATTTCTTTGTTTTTACACACAATGGTCTTATTGCAGGTTGTTTATTTTTAACATTTTTTTCAGAGATTGTGGTCGTTAGGATTATTTTTAGAAAACCATATCGAATCGATTCAGTTCGGGTTAGAGCTGGACTAGGCTGGGGTTGCTTCACCCTAAAAATTCAATTCTAACCTGGATATATACTATGAATCTTATTGACCATACAGCCTGCCGCCCGTTCACCGAAGCCGGGCATTTGTCCCAGATTGCAGCCTATTATGAAGAGGGGCGTAACGTCATGTGGATGATGCTCAGGTCTTATCCACGTCCCTGTTTTAATCAGGAGCTTATCGAAGACATTATGACGCTGATGTATGCCGCGAAGGCATCCGGTCTGCGTTTTGATTTTTGGGTCACCGGCTCTTTGGTGCCCAATATGTATAATGTCGGCGGTGATCTGAGCTTCTTTGTTGATTCCATCGTCAATAATAAACGCGAAGCGTTACGTGCTTACGCCAGAGCCTGCGTGGATTGCGTTCACGCTGCCGCGCGTGGTTTTGATGTAGGCGCGATCAGTTTATCGATGATAGAAGGCACGGCACTGGGCGGCGGCTTTGAAGCCGCACTGGCACACCATTACGTGCTGGCGCAGAACACCGCCCGGATGGGGTTCCCTGAAATCGCATTTAACCTTTTCCCGGGAATGGGCGGTTATTCGCTGGTATCACGCAAAGCGGGGATGAAGCTGGCGGAGGAACTGATTTCCACCGGGGAGTCGCATACCGCCGAATGGTTTGAAAGCCGCGGGCTGGTGGACGTGTTATTCCAGCCGGGGGAAGCATTCACCGCCACGCGAACGTTCATGGATGTTTTGCGACCAAAGCTCAACGGCATCCGGGCGATGATCCGCGCACGTCAGCGTGTGCTGCAATTATCACGTTCAGAACTGATGGATATTACGGAGGATTGGGTGGATGCAGCGTTTACGCTGGAGGAGAAAGACCTGAGTTATATGGAGCGTCTGGTCATGCTGCAAAACCGGCATACGGCGTCATTGCGTAAAACCGGCTAGCAGCAGGCAGAAGCAGCCCGTCACTGGCGCTATTTCTGTTTTGCTTTATGTTTAAAAACATTGGGTGAAGCAATCATTTTTTCCTCAAGCCAGTGCTCCAGTTCATTTGCTGGCATTGGCTTGGCATATAAAAATCCCTGTTTGCTGTCCACACCGATTTCGTCAATCAGCTTCTCTTCTTCCGCCGTTTCCACACCTTCCGCCACCACCGTCAGTTGCAGCGTTTTGGCCACCGCCACAATCGCCCGTACCAGCGCCTGAGACACCGGATTATCATTGATTCCACGAATAAAGCTTTGATCCAGCTTGATGCAGTCGAGGGGGATTCTCGCCAGTTGTGACAGTGAAGAATAACCGGTGCCGAAATCATCCAGATGTACCTGTGCGCCCAGTTTATGCAACTGGTTAATCATGGTGATCGCTGCACCTTCGTCTTCCACCAGGCAACTTTCTGTCAGTTCGAAATCCAGCAGGCAGCCTTTCATGCCGGCATTTTTCATGGCATCCGACAACGTCGTGATGAATGAACTATTGTTAAGCTGTCGTCCGGAGAGGTTTACCGCCACCCGCAAATTCAGCCCTTTTTTCTGCCATTCCGTCGCCTGACGGGTGGCGGTTTCGATCACCCATTTACCGACTGGCGTGATGAGACCGGATTCTTCGGCATAGGGAATAAAGCTCTGAGGTTGGATCAGACCGCGTTCCGGAGAATTCCAGCGCAGCAGTGCCTCCACGCTTTGCACGGTACCGTAAAGCGATACTTTCGGCTGATAGTGTAAGACCAGCTGATCTTTCTCAGACAAGGCTTTGCGTAAATGTGTATCTAACCACATGTATTCAGAGGCTTTCTCATTCATCTCTGGTGAGAAAACACAGTGTACATTTTTGCCCTTTTCCTTGGCTGCATACATGGCAGTATCGGCGTTTTGCAACAGTATATCGCCGTCGGTACCGTGTTCCGGGCAAATCGCGATACCTGCTGAACAGCCGGTATACACTTCAATCAGCCCGATGCGGAATGGCAAACTGAGCCTGCGCAAAACGCGCTGACTCAGCGCTTCCAGCGCTTTTATTTCAGCATGCGTGCTGAGAATAAT
Source organism: Rahnella sp. CG8 (assembly GCF_023701875.1). Taxonomy (NCBI): domain Bacteria; kingdom Pseudomonadati; phylum Pseudomonadota; class Gammaproteobacteria; order Enterobacterales; family Yersiniaceae; genus Rahnella; species Rahnella sp. CG8. Next base: position 12,125 of record NZ_JABAED010000024.1, on the reverse strand, counting down.
GAATTCATCCCCGCCGAGCCGCGCCAGTTTATCGTTGGGCGACAGGCAATCCTGAATGGCATCAGACACCGCGCGCAGCAGGTGATCACCAAACATATGTCCGTAGGCGTCGTTAACTTTTTTGAAGTTATCCAGATCCAGATAAATCAGCCCGACGTTGTTTTCACCACGCTCGATAAGTGCTCGGGCAAGGGACTCCTGCAAGGCATTACGGTTAGCGAAACCGGTGACCAGATCAGTATTTGCCAGCACGCGCAAACGCTCCTGCGCCTTGCGTTCGTCAGTGATGTCAGAGCCGGAGCAAATCAGATATTTTTGCTGTTTGCCGCTGCCGCTGTGGACGAATTTATTGCGAAACAGGAACAGGCGCTGGCCTTTGACGGTGTTGATCCAGCGTTCCACTTCATAAGATTGCTGATGCTGGAAAAAACCATTGATATTCTGACGTGAGGCCAGGCCTTCTTCCATCGACATAAAAAGGTCATAGGCGCTGCGTCCGATAACATCTTCTTCGCGCAGGCCGGTATATTCCTCGCTCAGACGGTTAAAACGATGGATTTTGCCTTCCTGATCGATAATCACGATCACGGAGTTGGCTTCAGAAACCACCTGCTCAGCAAAGGTCAGACCGACTTCAAGGTCATGGGCGACAGACTCAGTGTCCTGATAGGCGGATGCCGTACCGGCCCAGGCTTTACTGTCGATTTTTCGCCCGACAAGATACAAACGCGCAGGGGATCCGAATAGCGTGATATCCAGGGTAAAACTCGAGGTGATCCCGGTGAGTTGCCTTATTTTCCCTGCCTGCCACTGCGTCAGAGAGATAGCAATATTGACGACGCCTTTCTCTGCGGATAACTCCAGGGCATTGCTGTCTGAACCCAGTCGCCAATATGGGCGTGGTGTACCAAAGTGCAGGTACAGGAGGGAAGCATCTTGAGAGTCGACCATGAATGTTTCTCCGCAAAGAACGCTATACGCCGCCAGTGTGGCGACGGGCGACAGTCAGCACAGACGGAGCTTACTCTGTTCAGCACATTCGCCACGTTCCGTAAAAAAACGGACAGGGGCGGAATGGCGTAACACATTGAATTTAAGGTTAGCCACTGCCAGTTATATATCCAGTTACCGGACAGAAATTACTGCTCAGAACAGGCGGTCTCCGTTACCGGAATACCGCCTGAGAGAGAAGGTTTTTGATTCTCTTCCGGGCCTGATGTCAGGCCCGGAAAGTTATTTCAGCAGGAAACTGGTTTGTTTCACATCCTGAGAATCTAACCCCACGAATACATTGAACTTTCCAGGCTCTGAAGCCCATTTCAATTTATCGTTGTAGAAGCGTAAATCTTTTTCGGTGATCGTAAAGGTAACAACTTTCTCTTCGCCTGGCTGCAGGTTGATTTTCTCAAAATTCTTCAACTCTTTAACCGGACGACTGATCGATGCCGTGACATCCTGCAGGTACATCTGGACGATCGTCGCACCGCTGACTTTGCCGGTGTTTTTCACCGTCACGCTGGCGGTGAGCGGGTGTCCGGCATCCATCGTGGTGGATGACAAACTCACGTCAGACACACCGAAGCTGGTGTAGCTCAGGCCATAACCGAACGGGAACAGCGGGCCGTTGGTGATATCAAAATAACGGGTGGTGTATTTATCTGGATGCTGAGGATTAAACGGACGGCCGGTATTGAGCACGCTATTGTACAAAGGAATTTGCCCGACTGAGCGTGGGAAGGTCATCGGCAGTTTGCCTGATGGATTGTAGTCTCCAAACAGAACGTCGGCAATCGCATGTCCGCCTTCGGTGCCGCTGAACCAGGTTTCCAGCATGGCATCAGAAATTTCGTTTTCCCACGACAGGGTCAGCGGACGGCCATTCATTAACACGACAACCAGCGGTTTACCGGTGGCTTTCAATGCCTTGAGCAGGTCACGCTGGCTTTGCGGAATGTTAATTTCGGAACGGCTGGACGCTTCGTGCGCCATGCCTTGTGCTTCGCCGACTACGGCGACCACAACGTCAGCTTTTTCTGCTGTTTTCACCGCTTCGTCGATCATATCCTGCGGTTTGCGTGGATCGTTGATCACCTGTTTCTCGTAAGAGTTCAGGAAATCGACCAGAGCCTGATCGTTGGTGACGTTGGCACCGCGGGCATAGAGGATAGTGCCTTTATCACCGAGCACATCTTTCATCCCCTGCAACACAGTGACTGCCTGCGCTGCCTTACCGGCTGCCGACCAACTGCCCATCACATCACGCTTGCTGTCAGCCAGCGCGCCAACGACGGCAATCGTACCTTTTTTGTTTAACGGTAACGTTTGATTGTTATTTTTCAACAGCACCAGCGAGGTCCGTGCCACTTCGCGCGCCTCCTGGCGATGCAGACGGCTTTCGGCGTTGGTGTCAGCCGGATCGCTCGACTGCGGGCCTAAATGACGATATTCATCAACAAACAGCCCCATATCCCATTTCGCGGCCAGAACATCGCGAACGGCGCGGTCAATGTCTTTCTGGCTCACCATGCCGTCGGCAAGTAACCCTTTCAGGTACTTACCGTACATATTGTCAGCCATGTCCATATCGACACCGGCTTTCAGCGCCATCGCGGCCGCCTGACGATCGTCTTCGGCTACGCCATGTTTGACCAGCCCGCCAATGGCGCCGTGGTCGCTGACAGTCAGGCCCTTGAACTGCCAGTCATCGCGCAGAATATCTTTCAGCAGCCAGGTATTCGAGGTGGCAGGAATACCGTTAACGCTGTTCAGTGCCACCATCACACCGCCGGCACCCGCATCGACTGCCGCTTTATAAGGTGGCATGTAATCGTTGAACATGCGGGTCAGGCTCATGTCCACAGTGTTGTATTCGCGGCCGCCTTCGACAGCACCGTACAACGCATAGTGTTTGACGTTTGCCATGACGGCGTCAGGGGCAGACGGATCTTTGCCCTGATAACCGGTAACCATTTCATGCGCGAGGCGCGAGGTCAGATAGGTATCTTCGCCGAAACCTTCAGAAACACGGCCCCAGCGCGGATCACGGGTGATATCGACCATCGGTGAGAACGTCATGTTCAGGCCATCGGCTGCCGTTTCCTGGGCTGAAATACGTGCGCTGGTCGCCACCGCCTGCATATCCCAGCTCGCCGCCAGACCGAGGCTGATAGGGAAAATCGTGCGCTGCCCATGCACCACGTCATAGGCATAAAACGGAGGAATTTTCAGGCGGCTGTACTGCACCTGATCCTGCATACGGCGGATATCGGGCTTAGTTACCGTGTTAAACACGCCACCGACTTTACCGGCGCGGATGTCAGCCATGATGGCTTCTTTTTGGTACTCAGGCCCCACAGTGACCAGATTCAGCTGACCGATTTTTTCATCAAGGGTCATTTTTTTCATCAAATCGGCAATGAACGCGTTGCGCTCTTTCACCTGATCCTGAGGAATGCCCGTTGTTTCAACGGCGAGAGAAGAAGCAGAACTTACCAGTAACACTAACGCGCCAAGCATGTGATGCGTATTCATCGGAATTCCTTCAACCATAAGCAGGGGAGCCAAATCAGAGAAAATTCAGCAGCCTGAAGCAAACAAAGCAATGATCATTCTAAGAAAAGTATAGAGTGAGAATCTAATACGTCCCTTCAACTATTAGCAATGAATAGTTTAGACGCCAGCACAATATCTTTTTACCTTTCGGTACATCCCGCAATTTACAGGTAATCAGAATGATAGATACAAAAAGACATTCGATGCGTCACGCAAATTTTTATATTTAGGATTACATGACATCCGGCTGAACAAATAATCATCAGAAGTAACACGGGGGGAAAGCGCGGGATAACAAAAAGGGCAGAACATGCGGTTCTGCCCTTTAATAATCTGGAATATCCGCTAAGGAAATCGGATTAATAGTAGTAAGACATATCGGTCGGGGTTTTGCTCATGACATCAAAGAAAACGTCTTTGGTGTTTGCCCAGAATTGCGCGACGGCAACGGCGTTGTAGCTCATGCCCATCAGGCTCATGACAAAGAAACAGGTCACGGTGAGGCCGATACCACTGCAAACGAATGCCATGGTATTGCGGCTGGACTGGCGACAAACAATATTAAGCTGACTGGTGCAGAACATCAAAAAAGCGCTCAGCAATTCCCAGCGCATCATTAAAATCCCGGCAGTTAATGTACCCATCGATAAAATCCTTACTTACTACAGCCACTTGCACGAAGCCAAAATCAGCCGGAAGGCTGCTACGACGGGCGGGCAATGGGCTTTACAGAAGAAATGGTGAATTACAATTATGTGACGACGGTCACATTATATCACCGGATTTTATTTTTGAGTAAAAAATGTTCGCTAATAAAAAATAGGCATAACACATCAACTTATTTTGACGATGTGTTATGAAAAGTGGAGAAATCGTGATGTATTTTGAAGAGATAATTACGCGCCGTAACCCATCACTTGTAACAGGTGCTGAGCCTGCTGCACCGCTTCCTGCCGGTGCGCAACCCCCAGCTTCTGATACAGATTACGGATATGGGTTTTGATGGTCGTTGATGCAACGTCCAGCTCACCGGCAATCTGGTCATTACTGTAGCCGGAGTAAATCAGCCCCAGAACCTGCCACTCGCGCTGCGTCAGCGGACTGGTACGGATCAGTTCCGGCACTTGCGGATGGGTCAGCAGTTTGTTCACAAAGCCTTCGTCGAAATGCGCAAACTTGTGACGGTGATGCTGGTTAATTTCGCGCAAAATCTGCTGGGCGCGGCGCTGTTCCAGTTCCGGTAGCAGATTAAGCTGGATCAACTGGCGCAGTTGTTGCGCCATCATTTCCCCTTCGATGACGAAATGACTGACAAAACCGGTACGGTTCGCCAGCGCCAGCGCTTCGATCAATGCTTTTTGGGCGTCACTTTTGCGCCCGGTTTGCCAGTAAAGTAAGTTACTCAGCAGCAAATTGCGGTTCAGATCGCTGGTCAGGCGCAACTGCCGGGCATTCTGATTCAGTTCATCGAGCACCACTTCAGCTTCATCAAACTGTTCCAGCAAAATCTGTACGCGGGCAATATTTCGCCACTGGCCTTGCTGGAAATGGTTATCTGCCATGTCCGGTTTACGCGCCTGTTGCAGCCACTGGCGTGCAGCGTTTTTATCGCCAATCATCTGCCAGTAAATCACCCGCGGCTTATCGGTATTGGTCAGCCAGTCAATGTGATACTGACCGGTTTTCAGCAACGCTTCACAGCGCTGTAAATGGTGATGGGCGTTGTCGAGCTGACCGCGTGCCAGCGAACATTTCGCCAGCATTGCCAGGCATTGCAACTGCTGTTGTGGCTGGAAATTGCTCAGCACATTAAGCCCTTCACGCGCAGCTTCTTCTGCATCATCGAGCCGCGACCATGACCACAGCAGCTGGGAACGTAAACGCAATAAAAATTCGTGCATCGGCAACTGTTCAAGATGCTGTTCGCGCACCAGTTCAAAAGCGCGATCCTGCATCTCAAACGCGGCCTGCAAAAAACCCTGAGCAATCAGAATTTCACTCTGTTGCAGCAGCGCCCATAAGGCGTAGTGATAGGCTTCATAACGGCGGGCGATTTGCTCGGTCTGCTGCATCAGCGGCAGTGCGCGGGTGAGATCCCCTTTGCAGTGCTGGATTTCACCGGTCACGGACGTGGCCACAATGCGGCTGTAATAGCTTTCATAAGGCAGATAGCGCAGCGCCTCAGTGGCCAGTTTTTCCGCCTCATCCTGACGTCCGTCGTTGATAGCCACCTGTGCCCGCAGGGCATCAAACTCGGCCGCCAGTGCCTGTTCCATCACAATATTATGCTGTTTCATTTCGCTTTCAGCGCGGGCCAGCAACACCTCGACTTCAGCATAACGGTGCTGACTTTGTGCGAGCCATGCCTGCAACAACACCAGTTTAGGATTCTGAATCAGCCGGTCATAAGGCAGAGCGGCAAGACATTCTTCCAGCAACGCCAGCTCGCTTTGATTAAACAGGGCCCAGGCATGTTGCAGCAGAATATCGCGCAGCAGATTGGTGTCTTCGGCACCCAGCGCATGATGAATGGCTTCGGCCGGAAAACCTTGTGCCAGCCAGCCTTCGGCGGCAGCGCGATGAATGGCAGGCAGCTCAGATGCCAGTTCCCACTGACAACGCTGACGCAGGAATGTGGCAAACAGCGGGTGGAAGTTAAACCATTCGCCGCTGTCATCCATACGGTTGATGAATAATCCCTGACGTTCCAGTTCTTCCAGCCGTTGCTGACCATTTTCGCTGCCGGTCAGGCGCACAATCAGCGCATCGTTCATTGAGCGCAACAGCGAGCAGCGCAGGAGAAAATCACGCGTCGGGGCATCAACGCGATCCAGCACTTCATCCACCAGATATTCAGAAAGATGGCTGGCATTCAGCCCGGCCAGTTTGCGTGCGGACTGCTGCGTCGAATGCTGTGAAGGGTGAGAAGACTGCCGCGCCGATAACGCAATCAGTTGCAAGGCGGTGGCCCAGCCCGCGACTTCGTCGCACAGCCGGCTGCTGTCTGCCTGATCAATCGGGTCTTTCAGCCGGTTGTCGAAAAATTGCTGTGTTTCCGGATGCGTAAAGGCCAGATGCGAGGCGTTGAGTTCCAGCAGTTGATCCCGCACACGCATATTGGCGATGCCCAGCGGTGGCAGGGTGCGTGAAAGCACCACCAGTGACAGGTTTTCCGGCTGATGGCGCAGGAAAAAACGCATCCCTTCATGAATGGCGTCATTGGAAATCAGATGGTAATCGTCGATCACCAGCAGCAGCGGGCTGTGCCAGTCGGAAAGCTCCACAAAAAGCTGGGCAAACAGCGCAGGTAAACTGGCGTACTGATGCTTGAGACTCAGCGCTTCGCTTTTGATGCAATGCCCGCCGCAGGCCTGCTGTACAGCAGCAATCAGATAGCTGGCAAAGCGCTCCGGCTGATTGTCGCTTTCATCAAGAGAATACCAGCCCAGATCGCTTTTACCTGCAGCCCAGTGCGCCACCAGCGTCGTTTTCCCATAACCCGCCGGACTGGCGACCAGGGTCAGACGATAATTTGGCGCAGTCGAGAGCTTCGTCAGCAGACGTTCCCGAACCACTGTATTTTGCTGCCGCACCGGGCGGCTCAATTTTGAAGGGATCAGCATTTTTTTCGATTCTTTTGACAGAAGGACAGAGGGGACGTTATTTATTTCACAGCGTGTAATTAATCACTTTTTCTAAAGTCCTCCTTTGAAACATTGATTGCAAGAATGTTACGTTTTTACATGCCGTTAAGTTGCTCTGCATCACACTTCTTAATACAAATTTTCAGGCATCTGCCCTGAACCTCCGTCTCCTCCGGCTACGCCCCGTTTCTCCTCCCTGCCTAATCTTTTACGGGAGGATGCCGCTCACCGACATACGCGTCAGCATAGTGATAATCAACACCAGACTTTCCCTACAAATTTCCGGATAAAGAGGCATGTGATGCAGGTGACTTTAGATAAGACGCAGTTTTTAGCCGCGCTGAAACGCCAGTGGCAAGGGTTCGGTTTGCAGCAGGCACAGGATATGACACCGCACCAGTGGTGGCAGGCCACCAGTGCCGCATTATCTGAACAACTGAGCGCGCAACCGGCACCGGCGGCGGCGAAACAGCCGCAACGGCACGTTAACTATATTTCGATGGAATTCCTGATCGGGCGCCTGACCGCGAATAATCTGATCAATCTCGGCTGGTACGACACGGTCAGTCAGGCGCTGAAAGAGCAGGGTGTCGAGCTGGCCGACGTACTGGAGCAGGAAACCGATCCGGCGCTGGGCAATGGCGGATTAGGCCGTCTGGCTGCCTGTTTCCTCGATTCCATGGCGACCGTCGGGCAACCGGCGACCGGCTACGGTCTGAACTATCAGTACGGTCTTTTCCGCCAGTCGTTCAGCGAAGGCAAACAACAGGAAGCGCCGGATAACTGGCATCGCGAATGCTATCCGTGGTTCAGCCACAACAGCTCACTGTCCGTCGATGTGGCGTTTGGTGGCAAACTGACAAAAAACGAAAAGGGCGCTGAACAGTGGCATCCGGCGTTTACCCTGCGCGGTGAAGCCTGGGATCTGCCGGTGGTCGGGTACAAAAATGGCGTTACCCAGCCGCTGCGCCTGTGGCAGGCCACTGACGTGCATCCGTTCGATCTGACGCTGTTCAATGACGGTGAATTTCTTAAAGCCGAGCAAAAAGGCATTGATGCGGCAAAACTCACCAAAGTGCTGTATCCGAATGACAATCACGACGCTGGTAAACGCCTTCGCCTGATGCAGCAGTATTTCCAGTGCGCCTGCTCGGTGGCCGATATCCTGCGCCGCCATCACTTCCTTGGCCGTAAAATTGAGGATTTACCGAAATTTGAAGTCATTCAGCTCAATGACACGCACCCGACCATTGCCATTCCTGAACTGTTGCGTATTTTGCTCGACGAACACCAGCTTGAATGGGACGCCGCCTGGGCGATCACCCGCCAGACGTTCGCGTACACCAACCACACGCTGATGCCGGAAGCGCTGGAGTGCTGGGATGAAAAACTGGTGCGCAGCCTGCTGCCGCGCCATTTCTCGCTGATCAAAGCCATCAACGCCCGCTTCAAAAAAGTGGTCGAAAAACAGTGGCCGGGTGACAAAGCCGTCTGGGAAAAACTGTCTGTCCATCAGAACAAACAAGTACGGATGGCAAATCTGTGCGTGGTCAGTGGTTTTGCGGTGAACGGCGTGGCGGCGTTGCATTCCGAACTGGTGGTCAAAGACCTGTTCCCGGAATATCACCTGTTATGGCCGAATAAATTCCACAACGTGACCAACGGCATCACACCGCGCCGCTGGCTGAAACAGTGTAACCCGGCGCTGTCATCGCTGATTGATGACACCCTGAAAACCGAATGGGTGAATGACCTGGACGCGCTGAAAGGGCTGGAAAGTTCTGCGGATAATAAAAAATTCCGTCAGCGTTATCAGGCCATTAAGCGTGAGAACAAAATCAAACTGGCGCATTACGTGAAACAGGTGATGGGGCTGACCCTCAACCCTGATGCCATTTTCGACGTACAGATCAAACGTCTGCATGAATACAAACGCCAGCATCTGAATCTGCTGCACATTTTGTCGTTGTACCGTCAGTTGCGTGATAACCCGGAAATGGACCTGGTGCCGCGTGTGTTCCTGTTCGGCGCGAAAGCGGCACCGGGTTATTACCTGGCGAAAAACATCATCTATGCCATCAACAAAGTCGCGGAAAAAGTGAATAACGATCCGCTGGTGCGTGACCGCATCAAAGTGGTGTTTATTCCGGATTACCGCGTGTCCGTGGCTGAACTGATGATCCCGGCGGCTGATGTTTCCGAGCAAATTTCTACCGCTGGTAAAGAAGCTTCCGGCACCGGCAACATGAAACTGGCACTGAACGGCGCGCTGACCGTCGGCACACTCGACGGCGCGAACGTTGAGATTGCTGAAGAGGTCGGGGAAGACAATATCTTCATCTTTGGTAACACCGTCGATCAGGTCAAAGCCTTGCAGGCGAAGGGCTACGATCCGCTTAAAATTCGCAAGAAAGACAAGCACCTGGATAAGATCCTCAAAGAACTGGAAAACGGCTTCTTCAGCAATGGCGACAAACAGGCCTTCAGCCTGATGCTCGACAGTTTGCTGGGCGGCGGCGACCCGTATCTGGTGCTGGCTGACTTTGCCGATTACTGCGCGGCACAGCAAAAAGTCGACGCGTTGTATCGCGACCAGGACGAGTGGACCCGTAAAACTATCCTCAACACGGCCCGCGTAGGGATGTTCAGTTCCGACCGCTCGATCCGCGATTATCAGCAACGGATCTGGCAGGCGAAGCGATAAGGAGCCCGCATGGAGAACAAAGCACTGGAGCAGGCCGCCAGGGAGGCGGGGATTGCTTCTGGTTTTATTAATGCGCACGGCAAACAACAGGCAATCGCTTCCGAGACCAAGCGTGAACTGTTATCGGCGATGGGCTGGGTGGCGGGCAGCCGCCGCCCGGTTGCCACGCCGGTGCCGTCGGTCAAAGTGTTTGTCACCGGCAGCCGTCTGGCATTGCCGGTCGGCGGTGAAGGCGAATATGCCTGGACTCTGAAACTGGAAAGCGGCGTGACCCAAAAGGGGCGGATCAGCGGCAAAATGACGCTGGCACTCCCGGGTAAAATTCCTGCCGGTTATCACCAGCTGACGTTGACGCAGGACGCGCAACAGTGGGAGTGTCGGGTCATTGTCGCGCCGAAACGCTGTTACGAACCGGATGCGCTGCTGGCCGGTAAAAAACTGTGGGGCGCCTGCGTGCAGCTTTATACATTGCGCTCGGAAAATAACTGGGGCATCGGTGATTTTGGCGATCTCAATCTGATGCTGAAAAACGTCGCCGAACGCGGCGGCGCGTTTGTCGGGCTTAATCCGATCCACGCGCTGTATCCGGCGAATCCGGTGGCCGCCAGCCCTTACAGTCCGTCATCCCGCCGCTGGCTAAACGTGATTTATATCGACGTCGGCGCGGTAGATGATTTCCGGCAGAGCGATGCGGCGCAACAGTGGTGGCATCAGCCGCTGACGCAGCAACGTTTGCAGGCGGTGCGCGCCAATGACTGGGTGGATTACGCCAGCGTTATGCCGCTGAAATTAGAAGGATTACGGCTGGCTTACGCACATTTTCAGGGGCGTAAGGCGCAGGATCCGCAGGTGAAATCCCTGCGCAACTTCGTCAAACAGGGCGGTGAAAGCCTGTATCTGCAGGCTGCGTTTGATGCGCTTTACGAGCATCTGGCGAAAGAAAGTGATGTGGCACTTGGCTGGAACCGCTGGCCTGAAAAATATCATGATGCCCGTGGCCCGGCCGTGCGGGCGTTCTGCGAGCAACATGCTCAGGATGTGGAGTTTTATCTGTGGCTGCAATGGCTGGCGGAAACCCAGTTTACGCAGTGTTATCACACCAGCCAGCGGCACGAGATGCCGATGGGGCTTTACCGTGATCTGGCGGTCGGCGTGGTGGCAGGCGGATCCGAAACCTGGGGCGACGGCGAGCTGTATTGCCTGAAAGCTTCGGTGGGTGCACCGCCGGATATTCTCGGCCCGCTCGGTCAGAACTGGGATCTGCGCCCGATGGATCCGCATGTGATGGTGAGGCGCGGCTATCAGCCTTTTATCGATCTTCTGCGTTCCAACATGACCAGTTGCGGCGCGTTGCGCATCGATCATGTGATGGCGTTACTGCGCCTGTGGTGGATCCCGGCGGGTGAAACGGCGGATAAAGGTGCGTACGTGCAATATCCGGTGGATGATCTGCTGGCCATTTTAGCCCTGGAAAGCCAGCGTCACCGTTGCATGGTGATCGGCGAAGACCTGGGCACCGTACCGGTCGAGATCGTCAGCAAACTGCGCGAAAGCGGCGTGTATTCCTACAAAGTGCTGTATTTCGAGCGCGACGAGGAAAATAACTTCCGCGCGCCGCAGTCCTATCCGGTTCAGGCGATGGCCACGATTACTACGCACGACCTGCCGACGCTGCGCGGCTACTGGCAAAGCGACGATCTGGCGCTGGGAAAATCCCTCGGTTTGTACCGCGACGAGGCTGTTTTACAGGAGCTGTACGCCGACCGCGCCCGCGCACGTCAGGGGTTGCTTGATGGTCTGCATCATTACGGCTGCATCCCGAAGAAAACCGGGCATAAAGCCGCACTGATGGAAATGACGCCAATACTCAACCGTGGTCTGCAACGCTACGTCGCTGACAGTGCCTGTGCCTTGCTCGGCCTGCAACCGGAAGACTGGCTGGACATGGGCGCACCGGTTAACGTGCCCGGTACCAGCGATGAATATCCGAACTGGCGCCGTAAGCTCTCCCATACGCTCGAAGAGATGTTTGCCGACGAGCAGGTGAATAAGCTGATTAAAGACCTCGATAAACGCCGCCGGAAAGTATCGGTGAGCTGAAGCTGAAAGGAAGGAAGTGAAAAGGGGTTCTGCCTTAGGGCAGGACCCCTTAATAAGATGGTCACCCCCACCCTGTGAGCGGTACGCTGACAGGGTGTTTTTCTTTCTGAAGGGGATCATCATGC
>NZ_JABAED010000023.1:0-88092 GCF_023701875.1 Rahnella sp. CG8 | reverse complement strand
TGGCGAAATGGAAAATGTGAAGGTAAACAAACCGACATTACTAACTGACGGTTGTATCTAATCCTGGGGGCAGGTCATTCGGTCTCGCCCTTATTAATCCAGGCAGATCATGCTTTGTATCGGGCAAAATTCGCCGGTAAAAACCGCATTGAACTGAGTTGATCGTTATTCACCCGAATAATATATCGAATACCTTACTTAGGGCGTGATAACCGATTGAATTTTAAAATTTAAAAACAACGGTAATATTCTCATCCGATTGTGAGTAATAATTGCAAAAACAATCTGATGAGTTTACTGGCTAACAAACTGTGCCACATCACACTCATTTTCTGCTCGGGGTATTTAACTCATGCTTACAGATATTGCGATATGCCAGGCAGTTCTTGATGCTCTTCCCGAAGCGACAGTCCTTAAAGATAATGAGCGTAAACTGGTATTCCTTAATCAGAAAGCCAGCGAATTTTATGGACGTCCACGGGAAGAATTGATTGGTCAGGATGTTTCTTTTTTCACAGATCCTGAACAATCTGCCCGGCAGCGTGAGCGCGATATTGAAGTTCTGGAAACCGGAGAGAAAACGGTCAACGAAGAAACGCTGGTTGACCCGTCAGGTAAGCGGCGCAATGTGCTGGTACGTAAATCCCGCGTCACGCTGGAGACACGGCATTTCATTCTGACCTCTATTATGGATATTTCGCTTTTGCGCAGTTCAGAAGCGCAGATCCGCTACCTTGCCCGTCATGACGTATTAACCGGCTTGCCGAACCGGACGGCATTGAGTGAAGAACTTAGCCAGATTGCCGCCCGGCGCATGTATCGCCCTGACCCCTGCGCCCTCTTCTTGTTGAATCTCAACGATTTCAATTACATCAACGACACATACGGCTATCAGGCGGGCGATGCCATTCTCTGCGAATTCGGCCAGCGTCTGCGTAATGAAGTCGGCAACAGCGGAACAGTTTCGCGCATCGGCGGCGATGAATTCTCGATTATCCTGCGCAATAATCCGACCAGTGAAATGGCCAATAATCTGGCGCTGGAAATACTGGTGATGATGCGCCAGCCGTTTACGCTGACGCGGGCTAATCCGATGATTACGATTTCATTCGGCATCGTGATGTTTGGTGCAGAGAATATTACCGCCGGCGAGATCATGCGCCGCGGGAATACGGCGCTGCTGGAAGCCAAGCAGCGCGGCAAAAATATGTTCTCGTTTTATTCTGAATTGCTCGATGCCAGCAGCGTCAGTAAACGCATTATGGTGAAAGCGCTGGCGGAATCACTGGCCAAAGAAGGTGATCTGACCTGTGTTTATCAGCCTATTTTACGCAGCCACGATGAGAAAGTCGTTTGCGTTGAAGCGCTGGCACGCTGGAACCACGGCGTGCTCGGACAAGTCTCGCCGGTACAATTTATCGCCCTGGCCGAAGAGACCGGACTGGTTATTCAGCTCGGTGAAATTGTTCTGCGGCAGGCGTGTCGGGATATCAGGAATTTTGAACGGCTCAATCTGGCGATCAACGTTTCTGCGGTTCAACTCGGTGAACCGGATTTCGGACCGCGTATTCTGGCGGTTCTGGCAGAGGAAGATTTCCCGCCTTCACGGCTCGAACTTGAACTGACCGAAACCTCAGTGATGAACGCCAACGGGATCAGCCTCAGCCATCTCGCTAAATTACGTCAGGTCGGGGTTAAAATTTCGCTCGACGATTTTGGTACCGGTTATTCCAGCCTCAGTTTGCTAAAAGATATCTCGGTAGACAGCGTGAAAATTGACCGTTCGTTTGTGCAGTACGTCACAGAAGTGAATGATACCGCCGCGATTGTTTCTGCAGTGTCTCAGCTTGGCAATAAAATGCATCTCAACGTCATTGCAGAAGGCGTTGAAAATCAGTTGCAAAAAACTTTCTTAGTATCAGCAGGTTGCTCGCACCTCCAGGGCTATCTGTTCTCGCGCCCCGTACCGGTAGAAGTGTTAAACACGTTACTGAGCAATGAAATGGACATGTTATCCAGTACGTAAACCATCTATTTATAAGCACCATAGATAACTCAAAACACCTTATTAATTCATTCAATTGGCGCTCGTCCCTGTTTTACTGACATGATCCGAGGCTGATAAATCACGCCGTTTAAGGAACTACATCATGTCATCGTTTTCAGGTATCTGGGTCCCGCTGGTCACGCCTTTTCATCAGGGTGAGATCGACTTTACTGCACTGAAATCATTGTGCACCCGGCTGCTCAAACGGGGCATTGACGGCGTCGTCGTCTGTGGTACGACCGGTGAAGCCCCGATGCTCACCAAAGAAGAACAACTGCAGGTTCTGGATGCTGTGCTGGAAGTGGTACCGGGTCATCAGGTGATCATGGGGCTGTCAGGCACGCATATGCCGGTTATCCGTGAAATGCAGGATGCGATTTTACACCGTCCTGTTGCCGGTTTGCTGATCCCCGCGCCTTACTACATCCGCCCTTCTCAGGCCGCACTGGTCGCCTGGTTTACGGAAATTGCAGATCACGCCACGGTGCCGGTGGTGCTTTACAATATTCCTTATCGTACTGGCGTACAGATGGAGCTGGACACATTCCGTCAGCTGGCAAAACATCCGCGCATTACCGCCGTAAAAGATTGCGGAGGCAGCATAGACCTGACGCTTTCACTGATTGCTGACGGCGAACTCGACGTACTGTGTGGCGAAGACGTGCAGATATTTTCAACCCTGAGCCTGGGCGGTAAAGGGGCGATTGCTGCCTCGTCGCATATTTTCACGGAAGAGTTTGTTCAACTGATTAAACAGTTCAAAGAGCAGGATATCGTTGCCGCACGTAAAACCTTCTTTGGCTTACTGCCAATGATTCGTCTGATGTTTTCTGCCCCGAATCCGGCGGCCATTAAGTTTGCGTTATCGCTGGACGGCTTGATGGATAACGAGCTGCGTTCTCCTATGCTGCCCGCGCCGGAAAACGTTGAACTGGCCGTGCGTGGCCTCCTGAACCAGCACTCGCGC
The DNA here is from genome assembly GCF_023701875.1 of Rahnella sp. CG8. Classification (NCBI taxonomy): domain Bacteria; kingdom Pseudomonadati; phylum Pseudomonadota; class Gammaproteobacteria; order Enterobacterales; family Yersiniaceae; genus Rahnella; species Rahnella sp. CG8. The sequence goes on along the minus strand of NZ_JABAED010000023.1, from coordinate 85,078 downwards.
TGAGAGCGTATGTTTGATCAGAATATGAGTAACCGGACGCACTGTCACAATTAAAACACTGACTTTTGCTCCCGCCAGTTCTAGGATAGAAGCAGTTTTTATATAGCCCTATCGCCACCCTGTGAAACGGTAATGTCTCGCGGGGTCCGGCGGGTTGCTCATCCAATGGAGTGTTTATGAAACTGTATTATAAACCCGGAGCCTGTTCCCTTTCCCCTCATATCATCCTGCGTGAAGCGGGTCTGGACTTCAGCATTGAGAAGGTTGATCTGGCGACCAAGAAAACAGAAACCGGTGATGACTTCCTCGCAGTGAACCCCAAGGGGCAGATCCCTACGCTGTTACTCAATGATGGCAGTATTCTGACCGAAGGCGTGGCTATCGTGCAGTATCTGGCAGACCAGAAACCAGACCGTCAGCTGATGCCGGAACAAGGCACGCTGGCCCGTTATCACGCGCTGGAATGGCTGAACTACATTGCAACTGAGCTGCATAAAGGTTTCTCGCCATTGTTTAATCCGAAAGCCCCCGAAGAGTTCAAGACATTAACCCGCGAAGCACTGAGCAAAAAATTTGCTTACGTGAATACCGCCCTCAAAGACAATCATTTCCTGCTGGGTACGCGTTTCAGCGTGGCAGATGCTTACCTGTTTACCGTGATGGGTTGGGCGAAGGCACTGAAATTTGATCTGAGCGCACTGACGGAACTGAACGCCTACCTTGACCGCGTTGCCGCACGCCCGGCTGTTGATGCGGCTCTGTCGGCTGAAGGTCTGAAATAACCGCTTTCGTGGTGTGAGCGCCAACAAAAACGCCCCGGCAGCTACAGCGCGGGGCGTTTTTCTATTCAGGAAAAAAGGTATTCAGGCAGTGATTACAGTTTTACCGCCGGGAAATGATGCTCAGGTTTGACCATTTTGTCCTGCGCTGCCACGATTTGCAGCTCGTATTCACCCATCGCATGCGTCGCCAGCATGACTTCATAAACTGCAGCGGTCACGTGCTCAAGCGCTTTATCCAGTGCTTCACCCTTGAGCAAATTCACCAGCAATAAACCGCTGGTCAGGTCACCCACGCCAACCGGCTGACGGACACCGAAATCAACCAGCGGACGGTCGATGTGCCACGCTTCACTCGCAGTAACCAGCAGCATTTCAAAACGGTCACTGTGATAACCAGCGCGGCTCAGGTGCTTCACCAGCACAATTTTCGGGCCTTTGCTGATCAGCTCCCGCGCAGTGGCGACGGCTTCTTCAACGCTTGCCACGGCGTGACCGCTCAGCAGTTCAAGCTCCAGCAGATTCGGCGCGATAATGTCACAGTTAACCAGCGCCTGGTTGCAATGGAACTCAGCAACGCCCGGCGCCACGATACAGCCTTTTTCAGGATGTCCCATGACCGGATCGCAAAAATACCAGGCATCGGGATTCGCAGCTTTCACCCGACGAACAATCTCCAGAATACTTTGCCCTTGCTCCGGCGAACCGATATAGCCACTCAGCACCGCGTCGCAATCCTTCAGACGATCAATTTCCGCAATTCCCTGCGCAATTTCAGTCAGATGTGCTGCAGGCATCACGCAGCCGGTCCAGTGTCCGTACTGAGTGTGATTGGAAAACTGAACAGTATTCAGCGGCCAAACGTTTGCGCCCATACGACGCATAGGGAATTCCGCCGCGCTGTTACCCGCGTGTCCAAAAACTGTGTGTGACTGGATAGAAAGAATGCTTTTCATGAAGAATTTCCGATTGCAACGTCATCGGGGAGATGGCGGGATTACTGATATCAGGGAACAAAAACGGGAGACCTTGCAGCCCCCCGTCCTACCGGCCTAAAACTTATGCCCAGAGCAACAGCGTATAGTTCTTTTTACCGCGACGCAGCAAGGTATAACGGCCAAACAGACGATCACTGTCAGCGAAGCTGTATTCTGTATCCGTCTGTTTTTCGCCATTTACAGAAACCGCGTTAGAGGAAATCATGGTACGCGCCTGGCCTTTCGACGGTGCCATACCGGCGATAACCAGCGCCTGTTGCAGATCCGTATCACGAGGCACTTCAAACAGTTCCAGGCCATCCTGCGCAAGCTGGCCGAAATCGACCTCTGTCATCTCGCTCAGGGAACCGGAGAACAGGCTCTGCGTAATGCGTTTTGCGGCCGCCAGACCTTCTGCACCATGAACCATACCGGTGACTTCCTCAGCCAGAACGTACTGTGCGCGTGGCGCTTTACCGCTGGTTTTGTCTTCTTCTTCCAGCGCATTGATGTCTTCAATGCTCATGAAGGTGAAGAATTTCAGGAAGCGGTAAACGTCAGCATCCGCCGTGTTGATCCAGAACTGGTAGAATTTGTACGGGCTGGTTTTCTTCGGATCCAGCCAGACTGCGCCACCTTCAGTTTTACCAAATTTAGTGCCGTCAGATTTGGTGATCAACGGAACGGTCAGGCCAAACACCTGTTTCTGATGCAGACGACGGGTCAGATCGATACCTGACGTAATGTTACCCCATTGGTCCGAACCGCCGATTTGCAGCTCAACTTTGTGCAGATCGTAGAGGGAGGCAAAATCGTAACCCTGCAACAGGTTGTAAGAGAATTCAGTGAAGGAGATACCACTGTCATCACGGTTCAGACGCTGTTTCACCGCTTCTTTATTGATCATCTGGTTAACAGAGAAGTGCTTACCGATATCACGCAGGAAAGTCAGCACGTTCATGCTGCCGAACCAGTCATAGTTATTGGCGGTGATAGCGCTGTTTTCGCCACAGCTGAAATCCAGGAACGGCGAAACCTGCTGGCGGATTTTCTCAACCCATTCATTCACGGTTTCATTGGTGTTCAGCTTGCGCTCCGTGGCTTTAAAGCTCGGATCGCCGATCAGACCGGTTGCGCCACCCACCAGAGCCACTGGCTTGTGCCCGTTCAGCTGAAAGCGTTTCAGGCAAAGCAAAGGCACCAGATGTCCCAAATGCAAGCTGTCTGCGGTAGGATCGAAACCGCAATAGAGTGCAATTGGCCCTTGCGCCAGTCGCTCTGCTAACGCTTCTTCATCCGTCACCTGGGCAATGAGGCCCCGCTCTTGCAATTGTTTAATCAGGTTGCTGCTCGCCATCAAAGACTCCGTTTGTTTGTACTCAGAAATATGTACTGAATGTGTGCAGATTCATGTCTGACATCATGCCGTGCATGTGCCTTTTCTCTCACCTTTACGGGGAACGACATAGAATAAAGCGCCCGTCGTCCGAGCGCTAGGAAATCGCGTATTTTTTCGTGGTCAGGGGGCGAGGCGGTCTATTTTCCAGCCAGTTTGAGGCTCTGCTTCGTCACGCTGGTAAATGAACCGATCGTGCAGACGATGTTCACCGCCCTGCCAGAACTCCATCGAATCCACTTTGACGCGGAAACCGCCCCAGAAACTTGGCAGCGGCACTTCGCCATTGCTGAATTTCTGTTTCAGTTCGAGGAATTTGCTTTCGAGCACGCCGCGTGCCGAAATTCGGCTGGACTGCTGCGAAACCCATGCGCCGATCTGGCTATCTTTCGGGCGGCTGGTGAAGTATTTCATGACTTCCAGCGTAGAGAGACGTTCTGCCTGACCGAGCACAATCACCTGCCGGTCCAGCATGTGCCACGGAAACAACAGGCTGATGCGTGAGTTGTTTGCCAGTTGCTGCGCCTTGCGACTCCCCAGATTGGTGTAAAACACCAGCCCCTTTTCGTCGTAGTGCTTAAGCAGCACAATGCGCTGGAAAGGCTGTCCGCGCTCATCAACCGTCGCCACCACCATCGCCGTCGGGTCAGCCAGACGGGCGTCACAGGCCTGTTTCAGCCAGTGTTCAAACAAAGGCAGCGGCTCAGGGGTTAAATCAGCACGACGCAGCCCGCCACGGGTGTATTCGCGGCGCGAGTCCGCAATATCAAACTCTTTGTTATCAGACATATGGATTAAGTTGCGTATCTAAGGAAGGTAAGCGCATTGTGCACCCGCCGCGTCAGGATCTCAATGTTCCTGACGCGGCGCGGAGTAAACGCAGCCAGCGCATCTGCAACTCGAAGTATGAAGGGGGGTTATTTTTGGACGCAGTCGTCGATAATGACGTTCTCACCACGCTGCACAAAGGCCTGATTACCTTTAGACCAGAACGTGTAATGACCATCGCTGTATTGGGTGCCAGAAGCGGACTCAATCTGTTTCAGTTTCAGCTGTTCACCATCGAGAACCATACTGACCTGCTGCGCCGGTTTATCCAGCGTGACCGTCAGCGGTAAGGTACCGCACTGGTAGTGTAATTCTTCTGTCGGACTTTCGGTCTGGTGGCTGAACTGACTGCATCCTGCCAGTGTGAATCCTGCTAACGTAGCGATAATCGCCTTTTTCATTCGGTGCTCCCTGATGGTCTTCAATTATCTCTTTTATGTACCACGCCCGCAGGCGCAGCACATTGAGATAAAACCGAGAACGCATCAGGAACGGGTTGAAACAACCGGATAAATTGCGCCGAGCAGAGTTTCACGACTTGCACCGGTAACCGACGGCAAATTGCCCGGCTGACCGGATAACGTGCGGAATGCCAGCCAGGCAAACGCCAGTGCTTCCATGTCATCACCGCTGATACCGCAGGCATCCGTGGTGCAAACTTCCGTGCCCGGCAACATGGCTGAGAGTCGCGCCATCAGTAACGGATTGCGCGCCCCGCCGCCACACACCATCAGCCGGTCGCATCCGCCAGCCAGTTGCACTTGCTCGGCGATGCTTACTGCGGTCAGTTCAGCCAGCGTCGCCTGCACATCCGGCGGGGAGATTTCAGGAGCACGCGCCAGTTGCTTTTCCAGCCACGCCATATTGAAATATTCACGCCCGGTACTTTTCGGTGCCGGTTCGGCAAAGTAAGGATCAGACAGCATCTGCTGGAGCAAACGTAAGTTCACCCGCCCCTGATTTGCCCATTCAGCCCCTTTATCATATGGCTGTGCCAGATGACGCCAGACCCACGCATCCATCAACATATTTCCCGGACCGGTATCGTAACCACGCACCGGCTGGCCCGGCAGCAGCATTGAAAGATTCGCGATGCCGCCAATATTGAGGATCATACGGCGCTCGGCCGGATCAGCCAGCAATGCCTGATGGAAAGCAGGCACCAGCGGCGCGCCCTGCCCGCCCCAGGCCATATCCCGGCGACGGAAATCGCCCACGGTGGTAATGCCGGTCATGGCCGCAATGCGGTTGTTATCACCCAGCTGCATAGAAAATGTCGTGTCACCTTTCGGCTGGTGCCAGACAGTTTGCCCGTGGCAGCCAATGGCGGTCACTTCGTCAGGGGAGATATTGGCATTTTTCAACAAACCTAATACGGCCTCACCGAACAAAATACCCAGCTGAGTATCAAGCGTCCCGACCTGTTCAAGCGTCACCTGTTGGCCCTGACACATCCCGAGGATCGCATTTTTCAAAGCCAGAGGAATAGGATGTGAATAGCTGGCTTGCTGCGCGACCATGTGCTCATCAATGGCGGCCAGTACGACATCAACACCGTCGAGACTGGTGCCGGACATCACACCGATATAGCGACCTGACTTCATAGATAACATCCTTAACTCTCCAGGAAACTCGTCAGAAAAAGTAATCACCACAGAGTAATCGGTATTTGAAGGGCAACGCCATGAGTTACTGATTTTTTATTACATGGTGTGATGACTTCGTGTTTTTCTTGTTACGTTTTTTATTCCTGAAAATAGCCGTGTTGTAAAAACCACCAATAACAACATCGGATACCCGTATTTTTGATTGCGCACTTTGCTGTCTAAAACGTAAACCTGCGTTTATTATTAGTTGAGCACGCCTTCTGTATACTAGGTGGAAGTGAAACAAGTATGTTATATGACACCTTCGACACTGATGTTGAACTTGTGCACTGTTTTTTCTCTGTTGGTGCCGCTACTCTCAAACGTATGCAGCAGCATAATAAAGGAGCTATTTATGATTAAGCGTTTACTCGTCGTCGCCCTTGCCGGTGTTTCCCTTGCTGGCTGCGTCAGCGATAACTCTCTGTCTGGCGATGTTTACTCCGCATCCCAGGCGAAGCAAATTCAGCAAGTGACCTACGGCACCATCGTGTCTACCCGTGCAGTACAAATCCAGGGCGGAGATGATGCAAACATCGTCGGCGCACTTGGTGGTGCGGTATTGGGTGGTTTCCTGGGGAATACCGTCGGTGGGGGTACCGGACGTAGTCTGGCAACCGCTGCAGGTGCAGTCGCAGGTGGCGTTGCAGGTCAGGGTGTGCAAAGTTCGCTTAACCGTTCAAACGGCGTAGAACTGCAAATTCGTCGTGATGACGGTACAACCATTCAGGTGGTTCAGAAAGTCGGAGCAACCAAATTCAGCGTCGGCCAGCGTGTGAGCATGGCCAGCAGCGGTAGCACAATTACTGTGTCCCCTGGCGCCTGATTTTCCCGATCTCAACGCAAAAAACCGAAGCCAGTGGCTTCGGTTTTTTTATGGGTAATTCTTTTCTGTCGGATCAAAAGCAACGCTGTGTGACGTAATAAAAGTCGATTTTTATGATTTGCTTTGCAGGGAAGCAATATTTTTTTCCAGCCGGGACAACATCCCGCCCAGTTGTTCGATTTCAGAAGAAGACATGCCGGACAAAATCTCTTTACGCGTGCAATCAATAACTGATTCCATTTCATTAATGATCGGTGCGGCTTCTTCAGTCAGCTTGATGCGCTTAGCACGGCGATCGCTCGCACAAGTCTGACGGGTGATCAGCTTCTTTTCTTCCAGTTGATCAAGCGTACGAACCAGAGACGGTTGCTCAATCCCGATGGCTTTCGCCAGCTGAATCTGAGACTGCTCCGGAGGTAACATATTGATATTATGAAGTGTTACCCAATGTGTTTGCGTGAGTTCCAACGGTTTTAACCGATCGTCAATCAACGCACGCCAGGCACGAACTAATCGTGCTAGATCTGACCCCAGATTCGATTCCAATTATCCCCTCCTTATAATTAGCATGCTAAGATAACTCCCCAGAGTTTAGCTTAGTTTTAGGAACATTAATCGAGAAATTACAATTCTATATATAATAGTAGGTACGATTGCATCCGGAAGCAGAGTCTCTGCTTCCAAAGTTAAGCTTGTTTATAACACAATCACTGGCAGAGATTAATATTGTGAATGCGCAAATGTTTCACTCAGGCTTCCCGCTACCGGATCTGGTCCTGGGTGCCTCACTTTATTTCCCCCCGATGTTCAAAGCATTTTTACTGGGATTCGTATTCTGGCTTTTGATACATCGCGTGCTGCGTGATTGGATTTATTCCGGTGAAGTCTGGCATCCCACCCTGATGGATTTATCTCTTTTTGTGATCTCTATTTGTGCCGCACTGATGCTTATGGTGAACCTCTGAAATGAAATTTAAGACACTCAAATATTTCTCTACCGTGCTGGTTTTCGCGGTCGCAATTTGTGCAGGCTGGTGGATGTGGAATTATTATATGCAATCGCCCTGGACCCGGGACGGCAAAGTGCGCGCCGAGATTGTCAATATCACGCCGGAAGTTTCGGGGCGCATTATTGAAATAAATATCCATGATAACCAGTTTGTTAAAAGCGGAGACCCGCTTTTCAGTCTGGATCCGGTGCCTTTTAAAATCGCTGTTGATAATGCCGAAGCTGCGGTAGCGAAAGCCGCGGCTGATTTAGCCAAAGCCAGTCACGAAGCCCGGCGCCGCAGAGGGCTGGGTACCAATGTTATTTCCGCCGAATCCCTCGATGAATCCAATATCAGCGCCAAAGCTATGCAGGCGGCCTATCAGGCGGCACAGGCATCATTAGAACAGGCCAAATGGAATCTAAGTAAAACCACAATTGTTGCGCCGACTGATGGTTATATCACCAATCTGCAAACTCGCCGTGGAAACTATGCCACGTCCGGGACACCGCTGGTCGGGCTGGTGGATATTCATTCTTTCTACATTCTGGGATATTTCGAAGAAACCAAACTCAAAAATATTCGCGAAGGCAACATGGCGGATATCACACTATTTAACGGCAATATTCCGTTGCAGGGTCGGGTCGAAAGTATTGGCCGGGCTATTTATGACCAGAGCCTCGATGCCCCGGAAGATTTGCTGATGAATGTGAAACCCAATGTGCCGTGGGTACGTCTGGCCCAGCGCGTGCCGGTGCGTATTCAGCTTGAGAATGTGCCGGAACACGTGGTGCTGGTTGCCGGAACCACCTGCACAATCGCAATCCGTAATTAAGGTGGCGCAGTGAATCTTTCCTGGCTCGAATGGAAAAATACTCCGTGGGGAAAGGCCAGTTGGGGACAATGGCGCTACGCCCTGCGCAATTCCATCGCGATGATACTGGCGCTTTATATCGCTTTTGAATTTCAGATGGACGAGCCTTACTGGGCCCTGACCTCGGCAGCGGTGGTGAGTTTCCCCACCGTCGGCGGCGGTATCAGTAAAAGTATCGGGCGAATTATGGGCAGCCTGCTGGGTGCCGTGGGCGCGGTGTTTATTGCCGGACATTGTCTGAATGAGCCCTGGCTCTTCACTTTTGCCATTGCCGCATGGCTGGGGATTTGTACCTACGTCTCCAACCATTATCAGAACAACGTCTCTTATGCGTTTGCCCTGGCAGGTTACACGGCGGCAATCATTGCGTTCTCCACCGTAGACGTCACCGATGCGACACAGATTTTTGATATCGCACAGGCGCGTGTCGGCGAAGTCATCACCGGTATTTTGTGCGGTGGTTTTATGATGATGGTGCTGCCCAGTACGTCCGACAGTGATGCCCTGCTCACCTCGCTGCGCAAAATGCATACCCGGTTGCTGGAACATGCGCAATTGTTGTGGCGTACGGAAATTTCAGATCAGATCAGAACGTCGCACGAAGGATTGATCGGCCAGATCCTGACCATGAATCTTCTGCGTATCCAGGCATTCTGGAGCCATTACCGCCTGCGTCGCCAAAATAATGTCGTTAATTATTTACTGCATCAGCAATTACGCATGACCAGCTACATTTCCAGCCTGCGCCGGATGCTGCTGAACTGGCCCAATCCCCCGGAAAACTTACAAGAGGTACTGGTCGTTTTGCTTGATGAACTGCGTAAGCCGGACACGGATAAATTCAAGCTGTCCAGAATTCTGCTGCATATTCAGCCACAGGATACGTCTGATTTCCGCCATCAGGCTTTCTGGCACCGTTTACGCGATTTTTGCTGGCTATATCTTCGCAGTGAACGTTGGTTGCAGCGGGTGGAAAATGCCAACGCAGCCAAAGCCGACACTCTCCAGCCACCGAAAATCAGCCATCTTGCCCAGCACACCGATACCCTTGAGGCCGCGTACAACGGGCTGCGGACATTTTTGTGTATTGTGATCGGTTGCGCCTTCTGGATGACGACGCAGTGGGATTCAGGTGCCGGTGCGGTGGCACTGACGGCTGTCAGTTGCGTGCTTTATTCTTCCACGGCCTCGCCGATCAGCAGTATCACGCTGTTAATAAAATCATTGGGGTTACTGTTTGTCGGCTGTTTCCTGCTGAAATTTGGGCTGATGGTCCAAATCGACAATTTCTGGGTGTTCTGCGCTTTCTTCCTGCCGATGTTAGTAACGATGCAGATGATGAAACTACAATACAAAAGTTACGCCGGTTTATGGGGGCAAATGATTGTGTTTATGGGATCTTTTTTAGCCGTCACGAATCCGCCGGATTACGACTATCAGTCTTTTATGAATGACGGCGTAGCGAAAATTGCCGGTGTGATGTTGGCCGGAATTGCCTTTCAGGTGTTAAGGCCCAGCTCTGATAAGCGCAAAAGCCGTCGCATTATCCGCGCCCTGCGTCGTGATTTTATGGATCAGCTTAGCCGTAACCCCTCGCTGAGCCATTTCCAGTTTGAATCCCTGATTTATCACCGGATGAATCAGCTCAATCAAAGTAAAGATCACCTCTCCCGAACCTGGTTATTACGCTGGGGTGTGGTGCTGCTTAATTGCAGCCATATTGTCTGGCAGTTACGCGAATGGGAAACCCGCTCGGATCCGCTGTCTGCGGTGCGGGATGTGTGTATTCATTGTCTGAAAGGGGTAATGACGGAGCGCGGCGTCAGCCATGAAAATCTGGACGCCACGTTGATTGAGTTAATGCGGATGAGCAATTCACTGGCTCACCATCCGGAACCTGCAGCGCGTGAACTGGCAGGCGTGATCTGGCGTTTATACTGCTCGCTGTCACAATTGCAGCAGGCCATCTCAACAGAAGATGGCCCGGCGGATCCCGCGGTCAGCGCCACACAACCCGCGTGAAAACATTAAGGTACATCAAATCCTAATGCGGCTTTACGAATGCGGAACCATTGCTGACGGGTCATTTCCAGAGACAATGACTTCAGCGCTGACTGCACGCGCCCGATTTTGCCCGAGCCGATAATCGGCAACGGCTGAGACGGCAGCCGCGTGACCCAGGCGTAGACCACCTGTTCAATAGTGTCTGCGCCAATTTCATTCGCCACAGTCTGAAGTTCATCACGCAGCGGCTGGAATTCTGTATCGCTGAACAGACGACCGCCCCCCAGACAGGACCACGCCATCGGTTTGATACGCAGTTGCTGGCAAAGATCCAACGTGCCGTCAAGAATGGCGGGCTGATGAATGGGGGAAATTTCTAGCTGATTGGTCACCAGCGAAAATGGCAGACGCGATTGCAACAAGCTGAACTGTGCCGGGGTGAAGTTGGACACACCGAAATGTTTTACTTTGCCGCATTTATGCAACCGCGTGAACGCCTCAGCGACTTCATCGGCATCCATCAGCGGATCCGGGCGGTGGATCAGCAATAAATCCAGATAATCGGTACGCAGATTGCGCAGTGATTGCTCCGCACGATCCACAATGTACTGCATATCCGTAATGTAATGACCGATTTTGTTGTCGGGATCTGCCGTGGTGGCGATGCCGCATTTACTGACCAGTTGCATTTTTTCGCGCAAAGAGGGGTTAAGACGCAACGCCTCACCAAATGCCGCTTCGCACTGATAGCCGCCATAAATATCTGCATGATCGACTGTCGTAATGCCCATTTCAATGTGCTGTTCCATGAACGCCAGAACCTGTTGCGGCGTCATGTTCCATTCCATCAGCCGCCAGTAACCACAAATCAGCGTTGAAAATACCGGCCCTTGCGGAGAAATCGGGGTGTGTGCTTCCATTGTGAATCCCTTATATTTTCGATTTTCGACCCACAGAATACACAACGCCCGTGGTGCTGTATTGATGCGACGAGCAAGAATTGTCAGGAAGCGGACCGCCGTCACGATGGCGATAAATGACAGGTGAAATCAGAACAACTCCGGTTGCTGCGGCAAGGGTTCGTCCGGCTGTTTTCCTGCACGTTGCTGGCGCAGCAGGCGTTGCTGACATAACCGCAGCACATGGCGTTTTTCTGTGTCAGTCATTTTTATCCAGCCGAAACGCTCCTCGCGACTGCGCAGGCAGCCACGGCAATAACCGCGTTCATCAGCCTGACAAATGCCACGGCATGGACTGGGGATGTCAAAAAATTCGAGCTGCTGAGCCACACACCCTCCGCAAATCATGGTGAACATTTATTCAAGACGCTTTCCTGCTATCCCGCAAGGTAATTTACGTCTTGTGTTTCATTCTTCAAATATCTGCAACACAGATCTGCTACCGTCCGTTTAGCCGTTTTCACCTGTCGGAAAATGGCCCTACTGTTTCGCAAGCCCTCACCAAGAAAACAGAGGTTTGCCCTCACCTCAGCCGGCACCCGCCGGCTCTTTTTCAATCTTTTTTGCCCTTAAAGTATGGATGCAAACCTGAAATCAGGATGCGTTTGGTGAAAAAGCACCGTGCGCGTAGTCACAAACAGGTCAGATGCGATAGAAAGGTGGCATTAAGAAAGGGTCGTTTGACGTGAAAGTTATCCATGAACGTCTTACCGATCAGTCCATTAACGTCGGAGTTATTGAAATGACCAAGCTTTTCACCCCCATTGTTGTCGGTAAAAACACGTTGTCTAACCGTGTCTTTATGGCACCGCTTACCCGTCTGCGCAGCATCGAACCGGGTGACATCCCTACACCGCTCATGGGCGAATATTACGCACAGCGCCACAGTTCTGGCCTGATCATTACTGAAGCCACTCAGGTTTCATTCCAGGCGAAAGGGTATGCCGGCGCACCTGGCCTGCATACGCCGGAACAAGTCGCTGCATGGAAAAAAATCGTGGACGGCGTACATCAGAAAGACGGGCGCATTGCGGTTCAGCTGTGGCACACCGGACGTATCTCGCATAACAGCGTTCAGCCTGACAACCAGACACCGGTCGCGCCTTCGGCCGTCAACCCGAACACGCGGACCAGCTTGCGTGATGAGCAAGGTCACGCCATTCGTGTCGATTGCCCGACACCGCGCGCCTTAGCGCTCAGCGAAATTCCGGGGATCGTGAATGATTTCCGTCATGCTGCCGCCTGCTCCGCCGAAGCTGGTTTCGATTACATCGAACTGCATGCCGCGCACGGCTATCTGCTGCATCAGTTTATGTCTCCGGCGTCCAACCTGCGTGAAGATGAATACGGCGGCAGCATTGAAAACCGTACCCGTCTGACGCTGGAAGTGGTTGATGCTGCCATCGGGGCTATTGGCGCTGAACGTGTGGGCATCCGCATTTCGCCAATGGGTCCCTTCAACGGGCTGGATAACGGCGAAGATCAGGAACAGGCGGCTATCTACCTGCTCGATGAACTGAACAAGCGCAAACTCGCTTACCTGCATATCTCCGAACCGGACTGGGCTGGCGGCAAACCTTACTCCACAGAATTCCGGGCGGTGATCCGTGCGCATTATCAGGGTGTGATTGTGGGGGCTGGTGCTTACACCGCAGAAAAAGGCGAAGAACTGATCGAAAAAGGTTATATCGATGCCGTGGCATTTGGCCGCAGCTATATCGCGAACCCTGATCTGGTTGAGCGCCTGAAATCTCATGCGCCTCTCAACGAACCCAAACCGGAAACTTTCTACGGCGGCGGTGCGCAAGGCTATACCGATTATCCGACACTGTAATAATTAAAAAGAGTGATTCACTTCTTGCAGCAGAAGAGGCCCTCCTTCTGCTGTTTTTTTTGGTCAGTCATTCAACAAGCCGTCGCCGTAATACAGACAAAACGGCGGCTATCAGTTAGGCTTGACCCGTTAACTCTCATCCTGCAAATAAAGAGGAACCTATGCGTTTACTCCACACCATGCTTCGCGTTGGCGATCTGCAACGTGCTATCAGCTTCTATACCGATGTTTTAGGTATGCGTTTGCTGCGTACCAGCGAAAACACTGAATATAAATACTCTCTGGCTTTCGTCGGTTATACCGAAGAAAGTGAAGGTGCAGTGATCGAACTGACCTATAACTGGGGCGTCGACAGCTATGACATCGGCACGGCTTACGGTCATATCGCATTGGGCGTTGATAACGTCGCGCAAACCTGTGATGACATCCGTAATGCAGGCGGGAAAGTGACCCGTGAAGCCGGCCCGGTCAAAGGCGGATCTACCATTATCGCGTTTGTAGAAGATCCGGACGGCTATAAAATCGAGCTGATCGAATCCAAACACGCAGGTCAGGGGCTGGGGAATTAATCTTCCCCGAACACTGACAGGGGCGCAATCGCGCCCTTTTTTATTGACCCATTTTTGCCACAACCCTGCAAGTGGCGGCAAAATTTGCCATAATGCGTGCTGAATTCGATGAAGATAAGAAACTAATGGCCGAGAATAGTGACATTAACGCCCTGAGAGGCCGTTTTCGTGGTTTTTATCCCGTGGTTATCGACGTAGAAACCGCCGGATTTAATGCCAAAACCGATGCGCTGCTGGAAATTGCAGCCATCACCCTGAAGATGGATGAGGACGGCTGGCTGCAAAGCGATGAGACCGTGCATTTCCACGTCGAGCCCTTTGAAGGCGCGATACTGGTGCCGGAAGCCCTGGCGTTTAACGGTATCGATCCGACCAATCCGTTACGCGGTGCAGTCAGTGAATATGAAGCCCTGCACGAGATTTTCAAAGTCATCCGTAAAGGGATGAAAGAGCAAAACTGTAACCGCGCGATCATCGTGGCGCACAACGCCAATTTTGATCACAGCTTCCTGATGGCAGCGGCTGAACGTGCCGGACTGAAACGTAATCCGTTCCACCCTTTTGCCACGTTTGATACCGCCGCATTAAGCGGGCTGGTGCTTGGGCAAACGGTGCTGGCAAAAGCCTGTATCAGCGCGGGCATCGTCTTTGACAGCAGCCAGGCACATTCTGCGTTGTATGACACCGAGCGCACAGCCGAGTTGTTCTGCGAGCTGGTCAACCGCTGGAAACGCTTAGGAGGCTGGCCTCTGGCGCTTTCAGACGAAGAAGTCGAAGACGAAACAGCATCGGAAGAAAATCAGCAATAACAACTTTTGCACCGAACTGAAGACAAAAAAAGAGCGACATCATGTCGCTCTTTTTACTTTCCGGCCGAAAAACCGTTAGTCTTCTGTCGTATTACTCTCTTCAGAAGATTTGTATTTCTCAGCGGTTTCTTTGATCAACTGCTGCAGTTCACCGCGCTGGAACATCTCAACCACGATGTCGCAGCCGCCAACCAGTTCACCGTCAACCCACAGTTGCGGGAACGTTGGCCAGTTAGCAAATTTTGGCATCTCAGCACGGATGTCCGGGTTCTGCAGGATATCCACGTAAGCGAAACGCTCGCCACAGGCTGAAAGCGCCTGAACAGCCTGAGCGGAGAAACCGCAGCTTGGCAGTTTTGGCGAACCTTTCATGTACAGCAGAATCGGGTTTTCAGAAACTTGCTTCTGAATTTTTTCAATTGTTGGAGTGGTCATTTCTTGCTTCCTCAAGCCGGTACAGGCTGTCACGATCATTACTCTTCACGCGCAGCATAAAGAGACGGTGCGCAATCACAATACCTTCTATTGTAACGATGGCAGCCATCAGATAAAAACGCCATTTTTTGTGGGGTCTTTCTCAATACTGGCATTTTGTTTAACAATCTTTAATGTGTGCGCTCAGGCTCACATCTTTAAACATTCATTGAGAATAACATTTTTGGCGTTCACCGATAACGCCAGATTTGCAAAATTCCATTCTTTAACTCAAATATTAACACCATGAAAAGTGGTTATTTTTTTGACTAAAAATGGCGGTTATTTCGACATAAAAAAAGCCATTAACTTTTTCTCACAATATGATCTAGAATCGAGTCAATTCGTGCTTTTTTGTCAGGTTCTTTTAGGCAATACTCTGACATCCCTGATGTTTAACCTACCACTCATGGTAACGAAGCTATGCGCTTACTGTTCACGCTTTTTGTGCTGCTCTTTACCCAGCTATTTCTGAATATGGCACATGCATCGCCGCAGACACGTGTTTCTGCCGATCAGCGTAAAAGCCATGTTAATCAGGCTGCACCTGAAGAACGGCGAAAGCGAAAAACGGTGGCCGCGAAAACCAGTAAAAAAACTAAAATCGCGCCAGTGACAGAACAAAAAATTCAGGACAAGAATTCGAAGAAGAAAGTTAAAAGTACCGAACTGGCTAAACGAAAGACCACGACGGAGAAAAGTGTCAAAACGACCCGGGCCGAAAGTAAAAAAGAAAAGACACTGAAGACCACGCGGGCCGAAAGCAAAACAGAGAAACACGCCAAAACCCGTTCACTCGCGAAAAACAGCACGGAAAGGGTCAGTAAAAAAGAAGCGTATGGCCGGCACCGTAAAGGTAAAAAGCCCGAAGAAGACAGCAAACCGATTACGCTAAGTGCAACGCATAAAAAACGCTATCAGCATGCCCAGCAAACGGCGATGACCAAACTGATGCATCAGGTAGGAAAACCATATCGCTGGGGCGGAACCTCGCCGAATACCGGTTTTGATTGCAGCGGCTTAGTCTATTACGCCTACAAAGATTTGATCCGTATTAAAATGCCACGCACAGCGAATGAAATGTATCACCTGCGCGATGCGGCTCCGGTCAAACGCGGCGAACTTGAAAGCGGTGATCTGGTGTTCTTCAGAATCAATAACCGCGGCGCTGCAGACCATGTTGGTGTTTACGTGGGGAACGGCAAGTTTATTCAGTCTCCAAGAACGGGCGAAGACATTAAAATCACCTCTCTCGGCGACGATTACTGGCAAGATCATTATGTGGGTGCACGCCGGGTAATGACGCCGAAAACGATCCGATAATAAACAATTCGTTAAGTCTGAAGTTTCGCTAATCAGCCATTGAATAGCATTTAACGAAGAGTTTCTGCAGGGAAGAGTATCGGCGGTAACGGCCACTGCGTAAAATTGAAAAGGGCGATTCCTGTAACAGGAATCGCCCTTTTTTATAGCGGTTCACTTACTGAATCAGTTCATCACCGCAGTGAAGCTGAAAGCGATAATCATAAGCAAAGCGCATACCGTGGTGATCAACGATAATTTCAGGTTGCTGTCCATCAAACCCCCCTTTCGGATCAAATTGTGGCATTTTTTAAGCCACACTAATTGTGTGCCAGCGCATTTTCGCATAATTAACATTTAAAATCTTGTGCTGAATGACAATGTATCCCTGAGAATTTTACTTCCACTTTCCTGCATTATAAGAGAAAATTGTCGGTTAACACGCCTGTGTGCCGGTTGATTTCACCCGAGAGCATTTCACGCCTCATTCTGAAGAATCCACCCAACGATTTCACTGCCCTTTTAGAAGCCAGCAGTGAGATCCACGCAAGCAAACGATTAACATAATGCTAACGTGCTGAAACACGTGAGTTCAGGAGTCATTGTTTACATGGCAACGATTAAAGATGTCGCAAAGCGCGCTGGCGTTTCCACTACAACCGTGTCGCACGTCATCAATAAAACACGTTTCGTCGCCGAAGAAACCAAAGAAGCGGTTCTCCTTGCAATCAAAGAGTTACATTACTCGCCGAGTGCTGTAGCCCGCAGTCTGAAGGTCAATAACACCAAAACGATCGGTCTGCTTGCCACCTCCAGCGAAGCGCCCTATTTTGCCGAAGTGATTGAAGCCGTAGAAAACAGCTGCTTCTCCAAAGGCTATACGCTGATTTTGTGTAACTCGCATAATAATCTGGAAAAACAACAAGCCTACCTGCAAATGCTGGCGCAAAAACGCGTCGATGGCTTGCTGGTGATGTGCGCGGAATATCCTGATGAGTTGCTCAATATGCTCGAGGAGCACCGTTCGATCCCAATGGTGGTCATGGACTGGGGCGAAGCGCGTAAGAACTTCACCGACAGCATTATTGATAATGCTTTCGAAGGGGGTTACATGGCCGGGCGTTATCTGATTGAACGCGGTCATCGTGATATTGGGGTGATCCCGGGCCAACTGGCACGTAATACCGGCGGTGGCCGCTTCCAGGGTTTTGTGAAAGCACTGACTGAAGCCAATATTCCGCTGCGTGACGAATGGGTGGTTCAGGGCGATTTCGAGCCGGAATCGGGCTATCAGGCGATGCATAAAATTCTGATGCAGAAGCACCGCCCGACTGCCGTATTCTGTGGTGGCGATGTGATGGCAATGGGCGCAATCTGTGCCGCAGACGAACTGGGCCTGCGCGTTCCTCAGGATATTTCCGTGATCGGTTACGACAATGTGCGTAACGCCCGTTACTTCTCCCCCGCGCTGACAACCGTGCATCAGCCGAAAGAACGTCTGGGTGAAATGGCCTTTACCATGTTGCTGGACAGAATTGTCAGTAAGCGTGAAGAGTCTCAGACCATTGAGGTGCATCCGAAACTGGTCGAACGCCGTTCCGTAGCCGATGGTCCGTACCGCGATTACCGCCGTTAACAGATATCGAACGCCTGCAGATGCAGGCGTTTTTTTCTAATCACGCAGCCATTCCTGATTCATGGTTTCTGTATCGCCCATATATTCCAGCAACCAGGCCAGCGAGGGTGACGGATTGCTTTGATCCCACGTCAGGCAACACGGGCTGTCGGGAAACGTATTTTCCAGCGTCAGCACCTGCAACTTTTTCTGTTCTATCCACGGCGTGACGCGATGAACCGGCATCATACCCACGCATAAGCCTTCGGTCAGGCATTCCAGCGCACAGGTCCAGTCTGGCACGACCAGCCGCCGCTGGTTATCAAGCGTCCATGTATCCCGCTTAGGCAATGTCCGGGAGGTGTCTTCCAGACAGAGTGCAGGATAAGGCCGCAACTCATCATCATTCAGCGCGCCGGATAACTGAGCCAGCAGATGTTGCGGGCTGACGACGCAATGCCAGTCCATAAATCCCATGTCACGAAAACTGAAGCCCCCGCCAACCGGTACCGCGCGTGTAGCACCGATCGCCACGTCTGCCCGCCCGTCAACCAGCGCATCCCAGACACCATTAAACACTTCTGAGTGAATAATGAGTTCGGTGTCCGCAAAATGGCGGTAGAAATCGAGCACCAGACGCCGTGTCCGTGCGGGTTTTACAATCCGGTCAACCGCCACACGTAATTCGCCGCGCCAGCCGTTCGCCACCTGCTGACACTGCCGGCGCGTGGCTATCATTTTTTTTGTCAGAATCCGCGCTTCATCGACAAAAACCTTTCCCGCAGGCGTCAGTACCACGTCACGATGGCGACGCTCAAACAACGGCACGGCCAGCCACTGCTCAAGCTGACGGACGGTATAGCTGATAGCAGAAGGCACGCGGTGCAAATCTTGCGCTGCCGCACTAAAACTACCTGTTCTTGCCACGGCATCTACCACTTCAAGGGCGTATTCTGACCACATAATTCAGCCTTCAATATTTTTGATAGCAGAGTGCAAATATTAGCGTTTCACAAGCCTGTTATCAAAGCGTTAAACTCCGCCTCCGGTATGTAATCTGCATCACATCATCTGCAATAAATAAATTAACGAGACGATAATGAAACCCTCCTTTGGATTTATGCTCTATCTTGCGGGACTGAGCATGCTGGGCTTTTTAGCCACTGATATGTATCTGCCTGCGTTCAGCGCCATGCAAACCAGTCTGACGACCAGCCCCGGGATGATCAGCGCAAGTCTGAGCATTTTCCTCGGCGGATTTGCTCTCGGTCAGTTGTTATGGGGGCCGTTGTCAGACAGGATCGGCCGTAAACCGGTATTGCTTCTTGGTCTGACACTGTTTGCGGTCGGTTGTCTGGGCGTTATCTGGGTTGAGAATGTACGCGCCCTTCTGGCCCTGCGCTTCTTACAGGCGATGGGGGTTTGTGCCGCCGCAGTCACCTGGCAGGCAATCGTTGTTGACCGTTTCTCTGCCGATGTGGCGAAAAAAACCTTCGCCAGCATTATGCCGTTAGTAGCTCTTTCTCCGGCACTGGCACCATTACTTGGTGCGTGGGTGCTCAATCATTTTGACTGGGAAGCCATTTTTGCTCTGCTGACCGCAGTCGCCGTCGTCCTGGTGCTGACGACGCTGACTCTGCGTGAGAATAAACCGGCAAAACAAGCGAAGGCTGATAAAACAGGGTTTGCGACGTTACTGAAATCGCCTGTTTACAGCGGGAATGTCATGATTTATGCCGCCTGTTCCGCCGGATTCTTTGCGTGGTTAACGGGTTCACCGTTTATCCTGAGCGACATGGGTTATTCACCCGGTGCCATCGGGCTGAGCTATGTCCCGCAGACTATTGCTTTCCTGCTTGGTGGTTTTGGTTGCCGTGTTGTGATCAGCAAGCTGGACGGTAATAAAATTCTGCCATGGTTACTGGCGGGTTACGGCGTCAGTATGGTGACTTTGTTCTGTGTTGCCATGTTCACGGATGCCGGGCTGATTAGCCTGCTGATCCCTTTCTGTCTGATGGCTTTGGTGAATGGTGCAACCTACCCAATTGTTGTCGCAAATGCATTAATGCCGTTTCCTGCTAATACAGGCAAGGCGGCAGCATTGCAAAATACGCTGCAGCTCGGGTTGTGCTTCCTTGCCAGCTTGCTGGTTTCCGCATTTATTGTGCATCCGCTCATGGCGACAGTCACGATCATGCTGTCTACACTATTGTTGGTAGTTTTGGGTCGCTGGCTCTCTTTGCGGCATGAAATCACGCAAGACAATGGACAGAAATCAGAGCAGGAAACTCAGACAAGGCATGCTAATTAATAGTGATAATACCCTGATGCAACAGTCACTTAACGGGCATTTTCATTCATCACGATTAACTATTGAGAATGCCTGCCAGCGAGCCTATACTCAACAAAACCAAATAAAATAGCACTTTTACAAAACTTTTATCACATACTTAAGCCAGACGCGCGGACAGTGTCACACTTATTTTTTTGTACTTTTTCAAGGATGATTTTCCTGCACGTCTTACGGCGCGCAGGCGTTCTTCTTAATTTCCTCTGTTGGTGTCGAATATCGGGCGAGGCGCTAGTCGTCTGTTCTCATAAAGACCTGCAAAAATAGCCTTTGCTTTTCCCGGCAGGTTAATAAGTCAGAAGAGAAAGTGATGGAGAAGCTATGAGTTCATCGTGTATAGAAGATCAAAGCATTCAGGACAATCAGTGGTACCGGATCGCCAGTGAAATGCTGGCGATGGCAGATATTCAGGTAAACGGTAATCGTCCTTTCGACCTTAAAGTAAAAAACACTGACTTCTTTAAGCGTGTTTTACAGGAAGGTTCTCTGGGCCTCGGTGAAAGTTATATGGACGGTTGGTGGGAATGCGACCGTCTGGATATCTTTTTCCAGCGCGTTATTCGTGCCGGTTTGGAAAGTAAACTCCCCCACCATTTTAAAGATACTTTACGTGTCGCCGCAGCACGCCTGACCAATCTGCAATCCCGCAAACGGGCGTGGATTGTTGGCAAAGAGCATTATGATCTGGGGAATGATTTATTTACTCTGATGCTCGACCCGTACATGCAATATTCCTGCGGCTACTGGAAAGAGGCCACTACGCTTGAAGAAGCACAGGAAGCAAAACTCAAAATGATCTGTGACAAGCTGCAATTAAAACCGGGACAGCGCTTGCTGGATATCGGTTGCGGCTGGGGTGGATTATCAGAGTTTGCGGCAAGAAATTATGGCGTGAGCGTTGTGGGTGTCACGATTTCTGCTGAACAACAAAAACTGGCTCAAAAACGCTGTGAAGGGCTGGATGTCACAATCCTGCTGCAGGATTACCGTGACCTTAATGATCAGTTTGACCGCATTGTTTCTGTCGGAATGTTTGAGCATGTGGGTCCGAAAAATTATCAGACCTATTTTAATGTCGCCAAACGCAATATCAAACCTGACGGCATTTTCCTGCTGCACACCATCGGTTCTAATAAAACAGACCTTAATGTCGATCCGTGGATTGATAAATACATCTTCCCCAACGGTTGCCTGCCGTCGGTTCAACAAATTGCACAAACCAGTGAGTCATTATTTGTAATGGAAGACTGGCACAATATCGGCGCTGATTATGACCGCACGCTGATGGCGTGGAATGAACGCTTCCAGAAACACTGGCCGGAACTGGCGGAAAAATACGGTGAACGTTTCCACCGCATGTTCACCTACTACCTGAATGCCTGCGCCGGTGCTTTCCGCGCCCGGGACATTCAGTTGTGGCAAGTCGTCTTTAGCCCGCAAGGCGTTGATGGCGGAATGCGCGTACCACGCTGATGGTTGTATGCGTTAGCTAATAAAAAACCGGACACTGAATGTCCGGTTTTTTTATGTCAATAAAGGGTCTGAGATAACTTATTCGGCTTTATCGATCATCGCCTGTGCCGTAGCGATCGCCGCTTCACGACTGGCTAATACGCGTTCGACCGTATCGACAATCGCCTGAGTTTGCGGATCGATTTCGATATTAATTTTGTCGCCCAGACGTTTCGTGCCCAGCGTTGTGCGTTGCAAGGTTTCCGGAATTAAATGTACACAGAAACGGGTGCGGGTCACTTCACCGATGGTGAGACTAATACCGTCGATCCCGATATAACCTTTATGTAATACATATTTCATCAAATCTTCATGCGGCATACGGAACCAGATCTGACGGTTATTTTCTGACGTCAGGATTTTTGCCACTTCCGCCGTACAAATAATATGACCAGACATTAAATGTCCGCCAATTTCATCATTAAAACGCGCTGCACGTTCCAGATTAACTGAGTCGCCCTCTTTCAGTTCGCCCAGATTTGTCAGGCGCAGGGTTTCTTTCATCAGATCAAAACTCACCAGGTCACCGTTCACTTCAGTCACCGTCAGGCAGCAACCGTTGTGTGATACCGATGCGCCGAGTTGCAGGTTATCCAGCATATCTTCAGGTAAACGAACAACATGGGTACGGAAATTGGGTTTCTCGTCGATCGATACGACCGTGCCGGTTCCCTGTACAATTCCGGTAAACATAGCCTTTTCCTCAATGTTTGAATCTGTTGTATTAAAACGTCACTCCGTTCAGTTTGCCGCAGAATTAATTGAAAGCCAAATCTCTGCAAGAAGAAATAGCACCGTCTGCTTCAATTCCATTATTTAACCAGCTATTAACAGCTTTGTTTGCTTAAAAATACCGACAATGTACAATCTTCGGACTATTTCTCTCTGTTTAATGCCATCTGTTGTGGCGTTTTTTATTCAATATAATCAAGAAAAAAGGTGTATCTGTGCAGAAGTACCTTGCAGAAGCGCGGGTTTTGTTAGCGCTTGCCATCCCGGTCATCCTTGCGCAAATAGCCCAGACATCCATGGGCGTTGTGGACACAATAATGGCGGGATCGGTCAGTGCCACGGACATGGCTGCCGTCGCTGTCGGCACCTCAATCTGGTTGCCGGCGATTTTATTCGGACACGGTTTACTCTTGTCACTGACACCAACCATCGCGCATTTAAATGGAGCCGGGCGTCGCGATAAAATTGGTCATCAGGTTCAGCAAGGATTCTGGCTGGCGTCGGGGGTTTCGGTGCTGATCATCGCGGTGCTGTCACAGTGCGACCATATTCTTAGCCTGATGCATAATATTGATCCCGAACTGAAAGCAAAAGCCGTCGGCTATCTGCATGCCATTATGTGGGGCGCTCCGGGCTATTTATTCTTCCAGGTGCTGCGTGACCAATGTGAAGGTTTGTCAAAAACCAAGCCAGGCATGGTGTTCGGCTTTATCGGTCTGCTGGTGAACATTCCCGTGAATTACATTTTTATTTACGGCAAGTTCGGTGCGCCCGCGCTCGGTGGCGTCGGCTGTGGTGTCGCCACGGGGACCGTATATTGGGTCATGTTCTTCATCATGCGGATTTACGTACGTCGCAATCGTGCCCTGCGCGATACTCAGCCGCATTCGCGGTTTGCGAAACCCGACTGGCCGACATTGCGCCGTCTGATCCAGCTCGGTATGCCAATCGCACTGGCATTATTTTTCGAAGTGACACTGTTTGCGATCGTTGCCCTGCTCGTCTCCCCACTTGGGATCGTGGCTGTCGCCAGTCACCAGATTGCGCTCAACGTCGGTTCCCTGATGTTCGTCATTCCGCTGTCTTTAGGTGTCGCCGCCACGATTCGAGTGGGTTCGCGGCTGGGGGAATCGTCGGTTGAAGGCGCGAAGATTGCGGCTTATACCAGTATAGGAACGGGAATTATGATGGCCTGTTGCACCAGTCTGACGGCCATCATTTTCCGCGAGCACATTGCCTCCCTTTATAATGACAGCCCGGAAGTCGTCACTCTGGCTTCCCATCTTCTGATCTTTGCTGCGCTGTTTCAGATTTCAGATGCGATTCAGGTTATCGGTAGCGGCATTTTGCGGGGCTATAAAGACACACGTTCCATCTTCTATATTACGTTTGTCGCTTACTGGGTGCTGGGCCTGCCGGTAGGGTACGCTCTCGGACTGACCGATATTCTGGTTCCGCAGATGGGCCCCAGCGGTTTCTGGTGCGGATTTATTCTGGGGCTGACCTTCGCAGCGCTGATGATGACATTGCGGATGCGCTGGTTACAGAAGCAACCGTCTTACACCATTTTGCAAAAAGCGGGCCGTTAATCCCCCCGGCTTCATCCGCGTGCTGTGAATATCTGTTCCGGCGCGCGGATTTTTCAGCTATTGCGCTGGCTGTTATGTCTAAAAAAACAACGCAATGCACATAAGCTCGGCAGTCACGCACAATATGACAGGAAAATGTCTTTTTTCCCTTGCCAGTATTCAGAGAGGTCGTTAATATTCGTCCCCGTCGCCAACACTGGCTGATGAAAAAGAAAAACGATGCGTCCGTAGCTCAGTTGGTTAGAGCACCACCTTGACATGGTGGGGGTCGGTGGTTCGAGTCCACTCGGACGCACCATCTTTCTTAGCAGTACCGTTGCATATTGTGCGTCCGTAGCTCAGTTGGTTAGAGCACCACCTTGACATGGTGGGGGTCGGTGGTTCGAGTCCACTCGGACGCACCAAAGCAACTTCCTGAACTCTCCCTTGTGCATCAAACTCCCTGGAACGACCTGAACCTCTCTGCTGGCTTTTATTTTCCCTGATAAATTTACGTTAAGTCATCCGTTTGTATTTTTTAAGATTATTTCCCGTATGTATCATTTTTGACACTTGCGTGAACAAACCGTTATCACTTCTGCTTTCACCCCTGCCCGCATTGGGTAATTTCAAAACAACGTTCCGAAATCTGCCCTAAGCTTGCGCCGCATCACGTTTTTTATTTGGTTTCCCAACCTGTTCCCCTCTATAATACGCATCGTCTCTTCGATTGAATGGTTTCAGCCCCTTGATCTGTCGATATCGCACTTACAAAAGCATCACCACTCCAGTAGCGATGATAAATCGCACAAATCGCTATGCTTTGGCTGAACTTACTACACCATTCCTTTCACAGTCTTCTACGCTTAGTAATGATTTGCTTCAACCAGGCACCACCTCAATTCCGCGCGGGCAGCGATGCTGTCAGGCAAACACTTTTCCAATCCATCACAACTTGTAGATAAAATCGTCATGAAAAAGACCAAAATTGTTTGTACCATCGGACCGAAAACTGAATCCGAAGAAATGCTGACCAAGCTGCTTGATGCAGGCATGAACGTTATGCGTCTGAACTTCTCTCACGGTGATTATGAAGAGCACGGTCAGCGCATTCAAAATATCCGCAACGTGATGGCGAAGACCGGTCACAAAGCGGCAATTCTGCTGGACACCAAAGGTCCTGAAATCCGCACCATGAAACTGGAAGGCGGCAAAGACGCTTCTCTGGTTGCGGGTCAGACTTACACTTTCACCACGGATCAAAGCGTTATCGGTAACACCGAACGTGTTGCGGTTACCTATCAGGGTTTTGCTGCTGACTTGAAAATCGGCAACACCATTCTGGTCGATGACGGCCTGATTGGTATGGAAGTGACCAACGTCACCGAAACCGACGTGACCTGTAAAGTGCTGAACAACGGCGACCTGGGCGAAAACAAAGGCGTTAACCTGCCAGGTGTTTCTATCGCACTGCCAGCGCTGGCTGAAAAAGACAAACGTGACCTGATCTTCGGTTGCGAGCAAGGCGTTGACTTCGTCGCGGCTTCTTTCATCCGTAAACGTTCTGACGTTCTGGAAATCCGCGAACACCTGAAAGCACACGGTGGCGAACACATCCAGATCATCTCCAAAATCGAAAACCAGGAAGGCCTGAACAACTTCGACGAAATCCTCGAAGCGTCAGACGGCATCATGGTTGCCCGTGGTGACCTGGGTGTTGAAATCCCGGTTGAAGAAGTTATCTTCGCGCAGAAGATGATGATTGAGAAATGTAACCGTGCACGCAAAGTGGTTATCACCGCTACACAAATGCTCGATTCCATGATCAAAAACCCACGCCCTACCCGTGCAGAAGCTGGCGACGTAGCTAACGCCATCATCGACGGTACCGACGCAGTGATGCTGTCTGGCGAAAGTGCGAAAGGTAAATACCCGCTGGAAGCTGTAACTATCATGGCTACCATCTGTGACCGTACTGACCGCGTAATGCAAAGCCGTATTGATGGTCAGAACGAAAACCGCAAGCTGCGTATCACAGAAGCGGTTTGTCGTGGTGCTGTTGAAACTGCAGAAAAACTGGACGCGCCACTGATCGTCGTTGCCACCAGCGGCGGTAAATCAGCAAAAGCCGTGCGTAAATACTTCCCGCATGCGACTATCCTTGCCCTGACCACTAATGAAATCACCGCACGTCAGTTGATCCTGACCAAAGGTGTGGTGACTCAACTGGTGAAAGAGATTGCTTCTACTGACGACTTCTACCGTATCGGTAAAGAAGCGGCGATTGAAAGCGGTCTGGCACAGAAAGGTGATATCGTAGTGATGGTTTCTGGCGCACTGGTACAGAGCGGTACAACCAATACTTCATCGGTGCATGTTGTTTAATTAAAAACGTGACCAAGAGCATTAATGAACGCCGCGAAATGTGGCGTTTATTTATTCAAAAAGTATCTTCTTTCATAAAAAGTGCTAAATGCAGTAGCTGCAAAATTGGGATAAGTCCCATGGAATACGGCTGTTTTCGCTGCAATTTTTAACTTTTTCGTAAAAAAAGATGTTTCTTTGAGCGAACGATCAAAATATAGCGTCTACCGGCAAAAAATTATTCTCATTAGAAAATAGTTTGTGTAATACTTGTAACGCTACATGGAGATTAACTTAATCTAGAGGGTTTTATAATGAATCGCACTAAACTGGTACTGGGCGCTGTAATCCTGGCTTCAACTATGCTGGCTGGTTGTTCAAGCAATGCTAAAATCGACCAACTGTCTTCAGACGTTTCTACTCTGAACTCTAAAGTTGACCAACTGAGCAACGACGTGAACGCAATCCGTTCTGACGTTCAAGCAGCTAAAGACGATGCAGCTCGCGCTAACCAACGTCTGGATAACCAAGCTCACGCTTACAAGAAGTAATATTTACTTCTCTAGTTCAATGGCGCACTCAGTGCGCCATTTTTTTACCTGCAATTTCATTATGTTTTTTTCTCCCCCGCTTTCAGGTCTTTGAATCATCACTAAATCCCCCATTTAAAACGCCCTCAATCACTCACGTGAATGTCAGCCATAAAAAAGGGACCATGATGGCCCCTGAAGTTTAAATCGTTTCTGATGTGTTTCTGCGACGTTTACTGCGTACTGGCTGTATTGACTGCCGGTTCGCCCGAAGTCGCTGTTTGCGGCTGATTGATAGCCGGTGGTGTATCCCCCGCTTTATCGCCAACGCTGACAACAACCGGCATACCCGCACGGCGTTTAATCGCTTCTTTTACCATCTCAGCGTTAGTCTCATCATGCTTAATAAATTTCTTCATTGCTGCAGTCAGAGGAATTGGTTTGGTTTGCGGGTCATCTTTCTCCGTGTGGGACAACGGCTGATGCACCTCGATATAGCGTTTACCGTCCGGTTCGATATCAAACTTGATTGGCTGATTCACGATTTGTACGCGTGTCCCTTTAGGCACCGAGTTAAACAGCGCTTCGATATCGTCAGGACGCAGACGGATACAACCGGAACTCACGCGCATACCAATGCCGAAGTTCGCATTGGTGCCGTGGATCAGATACTGTCCTGTTCCTGCAGACAGACGCATCGCAAACAAGCCCATCGGATTATCCGGCCCGGCTGGCACCATGCCCGGCAATGTGATCCCCTCTTTCAGATAAGCTTTACGGATATTGGCAGTGGGCGTCCAGGTAGGATTGGGGATCTTCTGGCTGACTGATGTCACCATCTCCGGTGTGTTACGCCCTAACTGGCCGATACCAATCGGATAGACAATGACTTTGTCCTCGCCTTTCGGATAGTAGTAAAGACGCATTTCAGCCAGATTGACTACGATACCTTCACGTTTGGTATCCGGTAACAGCATCTGCGAAGGAATGGTCAGCACAGTTCCGGCTTTTGGCAAATAAGGGTCAGTTCCCGGATTCGCTTCCAGCATCGCAATCAGGCCAATCTGGTATTTGGCTGCCACGTCTTCCAGCGGCTTACCGTCGTTGGGCACAACATACGTTGTATTTTCGCCAATCAGGCGGCTATTATCCGGCGGCAATGGATATTCTGCTGCACTTGCGGTCATGGAATGCGTTGCCATTATTGTGCCAACTAACATTGCCAGAAGGGGTAATGCGCGTCTCATACTCAGTCCTTTTTCGGCCTGCGCTCAGCGAATCTGAGGCAAGACAATTATCTTGTCTGGTAATATTAGCAGCACAGAATTTCATGGCAATCAAACCACTGTAAATCAGAAAGTTACCTTACAGAAGTCAGAATAAAAAGCAGGAGGATAGTGGGTTGAAAAATCAGGAGTAAAAGGAGATATACGCAGAGAAAGAAGTCATCTGCCTTGCTCATTAGCAGATAATTCCTAATGAGCAAGGCAGTACAGCAGCGAGCGGTATTAAGACAACTCTGCGGCTTTAGCGCGAATAGAGCGAATCATCGCTTCCAGCCCTTGCGAGCGTGAAGGTGTCAGATGCTGACTCAGTTCAAGTTCAGTGAAAAACGGACGTACATCCAGTTCCACCACATCACGAGGCGTTAAACCCTGATACAGGCTGAAGACAATCGCGACCAGACCTTTAACAATGGCTGCATCACTGTCACCTTCGAAGGTCAGTGCACCATTTTCATCAGTGCGCATCACAATCCATACCTGACTCTGGCAGCCGGAAATCAGGTTTTGATCCTGACGGTGTTCTTCCGGTAAAGCCGGTAACTGGCCACCCAGCTCAATCACGTACAGATATTTTTCTTCCCAATTCGGGCATCGGGAAAAATTTCTGACTAACTTGTTTCTATCTGGCAAAGCCATAAAGACATCCTGATCTGGGCTGTCAGGATTAACCCAACAACCGGTGAATACGTTGCAGTCCAGCGACCAAACGGTCGACTTCTTCACGTGTATTGTACATCGCAAGCGACGCGCGGCACATAGCCGGAACACCGTAGAAGGACATTAATGGCATCGCACAGTGGTGACCGGTGCGGATGGCAATACCGTATTGGTCAAGGAAACTGCCTACGTCGTACGCATGGTGTTTGCCGAGATTGAACGCAATAACCCCAGCTCGGGTGGCAGGGCCGTAGATCTGAATATCAGGCACCTGCGCCATCGCGTTGAGCGCATAGCTCATCAGTTCCTGTTCATAAGCATGGATATTTTCCAGACCCAGCTCAGTCACGTATTCCATTGCCGCACCCAGCCCCATAATTCCGCCGGTGTTGGGTGTGCCCGCTTCAAACCGCCACGGCGCCGCCGCGAATGTCGTGCCTTCGGTCAGACTGACATGTTTGATCATTGAGCCGCCACCTTCCCACGGAGGCATCTGATCCAGCAACGCCTTGCGGCCGTACAGAATACCAATACCGGTCGGCCCGTAAAGTTTATGTCCGGACCAGACATAGAAATCACAGCCCAGCGCCTGCACGTCAACCGCATGATGCATGACCGCCTGCGCGCCATCGACCAGGACGGTCAGACCAGCAGCCTTCGCCTGAGGGATGATTTTTTCGATCGGGTTAACAGTGCCCAATACATTGGAAACATGCGCCAGCGTCAGTAATTTTGTGCGTGGCGTGATCAGCGATTCAAGCTGTGACAAATCCAGCTCACCTTCGGGTGTCAGGTGCCAGACATCGATATGAAGATCACGTTCTTTCGCCAGCATCTGCCATGGCACGATGTTCGCGTGGTGTTCCATTTCAGTCAGAATAATGTGGTCGCCGGCGTGTAAAAACTCACGTCCCCAGGTATTGGCGACCAGGTTAATGGCTTCCGTGGAACCTTTGACGAAGACGATTTCTTCCGCCGATGCGGCATTCATGAAATGGGCGGCCTGAGTGCGGACGTTTTCCATCTGCTCAGTCGCTTCCGCGCTCATGGTGTGAATACCACGGTGAACCGCAGCATAACCTTGTTCGAAGAAAGACATTTCTCGTTGAATAACCTGATGCGGTTTCTGCGCGCTGGCCGCGCTGTCAAGGTAGGCCAGCGGCTGGCCGTTAACTTCACGGCTCAGCACAGGGAAATCGCTACGTACTCTTTCCAGTGGAAAACTCATTACTTACCTCGATTTAGTCTGCCTGCAATACGGGCAATGACGACTTCACGCAGGGTTTCATTCTTAATGGCTTCCGTCAGTTCGGCAGCAAAAGCGAAGATGATCATTTGCTGAGCATCCTGCCCGCTGATCCCACGGGTACGCAGATAGAAAAGCTGTTCGTCGTCGATACGACCCACTGTCGCACCGTGGCTGCACTTCACGTCATCGGCATAAATTTCCAGCTGAGGTTTGGTATCAACCTCAGTGTGTTTGCCCAGCAACAAGTTGTTGTTGGTCATTTTGCCATCAGTTTTCAGTGCGTGCTGGGCCACTTTAATCATGCCGTTGAAAATCGCTTTAGCGCGATCGTTCACGATCACTTTGTGCAACTGTTTGCTGTTGCAATAGCCTTTATTATGTTCCAGATACGTCCGGGTATCGGCAATCTCAGAATCAACCGGCAGAACCAGACTGTTGATATCCAGATTGCTGTTTTCGCCGTTAAGCTGCGCGCTGGTGTTATTTCGGGTCAGGCCCGCCCCCAGCAGGAAACTGTGGCTGGAAACACGTGCATCGCGCCCGATGACCAGATCATTATGCGAGAAGTGGAAACTGGCCTGGCTTTCAAAGGCCAGTTTGTAATGCGTGAAATCTGCATTATCGCCCACATTTATCGTCATACGTGCACCGGTGAAATGTCCCTGGTCGTTCAGACTCAGGTAATGCTCGATAACTTCTGCATTCGCACCATTCTCAATCGCCAGGTGATAACGATGATGAACGGTATTCATTTCGCGCGACTGGTCACGACCACTGCTCAGATGGAGCAGATACAGCGGTTTCTCAGCGTGCTTGCCTACAGGCAAACGCACAGAGAAAGAATCCTGCGCCAGACTTTCAGTCAGATGTAAAAACACCTCTGACTGAATCGGATCCGGTAACGTTTGTTGCGCGGAAGGGCTCAGTTTTTCGATTTCAAACGCACCGGTATCGCTGTCGCTCAGGCTCGCATCAAAACGGCCATCCACGAAAACCAGACGGTAGCACTCCAGTGGCAGCGCAAGGGATTTGATTTTCTCAACCGTCAGCGCCTGCTGCTGAGGAGCAAAGAACTGATTGCCCAGCAGTGAAGAAACCGGCGTGTATTTCCAGTCTTCCAGTTTGGCATGCGGAAAACCGAGGCGCAGCACCTGTTGCCAGTGAGCATGCGCGTGGGGGGATTGCTCACCGCCACGGCTTTCAAAAAGACGGTAAAGTTGCTGCATGGCGTGCGAACTGCCCGCCGCAGGGACATTACTCTTCGTCGGTAAGCCAGCCATAACCTTGCTCCTCTAACTGTTTAACCAAGGTGAAATCGCCGGATTTAACAATGCGGCCCTGATACAGAACGTGCACGTAGTCAGGCTTGATGTAGTCGAGGATACGCTGGTAGTGGGTGACAATAACGAATGAACGTTTGCCGTCACGCAGTGTGTTGACACCATCAGAAACAATCTTCAGCGCATCGATGTCCAGACCGGAGTCGGTTTCATCAAGGATGCACAGGTTTGGTTCAAGCGCTGCCATTTGCAGAATGTCGTTACGCTTTTTCTCGCCACCGGAGAAACCTACATTCACTGAACGGGTGAGCAAATCGGCAGGCATCTTGAGCATCGCGATTTTCTCTTCGATGAAATCTGCGAAGTCAAAACGATCCATCGGCTCCTGCCCGCGGTATTTACGCACCGCATTCACTGCTGTTTGCAGGAAGAAATGGTTGGTCACACCAGGGATTTCTACCGGGTACTGGAAAGCCATGAATACGCCTTCGCCAGCACGATCTTCCGGCGCGAGTTCCAGCAAATCTTTACCGTTGAAGATGACGGAACCGTCAGTGACTTCGTAATCTTCACGGCCAGCCAGTGTCGCGGAGAGCGTACTTTTACCTGAGCCGTTCGGGCCCATGATGGCGTGTACTTCACCCGGTTTGATCTCCAGATCAAGTCCTTTCAGAATTTCCTTTTCTTCGACACGGACCTTCAAATTCTTAATGCTTAACATACGTATCCTTGAGTTTGCGCCTGGGCGCTCATAATTCTGTTTTATGCTGTGACTTTGAGAACTCACACCTGCACGTCGCACACATCACACCATGCTGCGACGGCAGGGAAAACGTACGGCGAATTAACCGACGCTGTGTTCAAGGCTGATCGCCAGCAGTTTCTGTGCTTCGACAGCAAACTCCAGCGGCAGCTCGGAAAAGACATCTTTACAGAAACCATTCACAATCATGGAAATAGCGTCATCTTCGCTGATACCACGTTGCAGACAGTAGAACAGCTGGTCATCGCCGATTTTTGACGTCGTGGCTTCATGTTCCAGCTGAGCCGTATTATTGCGCACTTCAACATACGGGAACGTATGCGCGGCACTGTCGGCGCCAATCAGCATGGAGTCACACTGCGTAAAGTTACGGGCATTTTCTGCACTTGGCAGGATCTTCACCAGACCGCGATAGCTGTTCTGGCTGTGACCGGCGGAAATACCTTTGGAAATAATGGTCGACTTGGTATTTTTACCAATGTGGATCATCTTGGTACCGGTATCCGCCTGCTGTTTACCACTGGTCAGCGCAACCGAGAAGAATTCACCGATTGAGTTATCACCTTTAAGAATAACGCTTGGGTATTTCCAGGTGATAGCTGAGCCGGTTTCAGACTGCGTCCAGGACATCTTCGAGCCAGCGCCTTCGCACAATGCACGTTTAGTCACGAAGTTCAGAATACCGCCGCTGCTGTCTTTGCTGCCGGAGAACCAGTTCTGCACGGTGGAATATTTCACTTCCGCGTCTTTGTGCAGGATGACTTCAACCACCGCTGCGTGCAGCTGGTAGGTATCACGTACCGGCGCGGAGCAGCCTTCGATGTAACTGACATAACTGCCTTCGTCAGCAATCAGGATCGTACGTTCGAATTGACCGGTTTTCGCTGCATTGATACGGAAGTAAGTCGACAGTTCCATCGGACAACGCACGCCTTTAGGCACGTAAACAAAAGTACCATCCGAGGCCACTGCCGCATTCAGCGCCGCAAAGAAGTTATCCTGCGCAGGCACGACGGTACCCAGGTATTTGCGCACCAGCTCAGGGTATTCATGAATTGCCTCACCAAATGAGCAGAAAATGACGCCCGATTCAGCCAGCTTATCGCGATACGTTGTGGAGACAGATACGGAGTCAAAAATCGCATCAACGGCGACTTCTTTGCCTTCACGAACCGGAACGCCCAGCTGTTCGAAAGCCTTTTCAACTTCGCTGGTCAGATAATTATTCGCTTCGCCCGCAGGAACACCGAGGGATTCGCCGCCCGATTGCTGCGTCGCACCCGGTTGTGAGCCACAACTATCATCGCAGCTGCCACAAGATGGCGCGGAATAATAGCTGTAATCCTGGTAATCCAGAGGCGTGTAATACGCCTTCAGCCAGTGTGGCTCTTCCATTTTCAACCAGGCATGATAAGCCTGCAGACGGAACTCCAGCATCCACTCAGGCTCGTTGCGCTTAGCGGAAATCGCACGCACCACATCTTCGTTGATGCCTGATGCTAATTCATCGGTTGCCAGCTGGGTAAAGAACCCTTCCTTGTAATTCGTCCCCTCGCCGACCCAAGACTGCACATCATCTGGAATTTCTACGTTGCTTCGTGACATGTTGGTTACATCGCTTTGTTTACAATAATCTTAGAAACAGAAAGTTTTAAACACCGAAACTTTCGCCACACCCGCAGGCATGCTGAGCTTTAGGATTATTGAATTTAAATATCTGATTCAGTCCTTCGCGGACAAAATCTACCTCGGTTCCGTCGATGAAAGGCATGGCCTTCAGCGGAACAAACAGCAAAGCGCCGTCATGTTCAAACACCAGGTCATCGCTGGCCGGTTGTTTGGTTAAATCCAAAACGTAGCCAAAGCCAGCACAGCCCGATTGTTTCACGGAAAGCTGGAGACCTTTGACTTCGGGATCCTGAGCCACCAGAGTATTAATCTGTTTCGCTGCAGAATCTGTCAGGCTAACGCCTTGCCATACGTTGTCGTCTAAAGAGAAAGAGCCGACAGTTTCAGTTTGCATCTGTCTTACCTCATAATTTTACGGTCATAGACAAGACCTATTGTCTCTATTCTAGTGATAACATTAATCACTTCAACCTCTTGTTTTAAGAGGGTATAGCGATTACACACGAGGAAAGACACTCAATGTGCACCGTCTTTACATCTGGCCACTGGCGGGTCTTGAACACCGCGACCATCAACTGATTGAATAAATTGTCAATTTTTTGTTAAAAATTGAAATAAACCTTATAAAAGGTAAGGTTTAATAGCTTTCATTGTGTCTATTATAAAACATTCATCGGAAATGCCTATTTATGAATTCGCCATATTTGAAGAATTAAAGCTCTTTTTGCTTACTGGTTTAATTACACAAAAATAAAAAAACCGGATGAAAACGTTGATCCGGCGATTTTTTGCCAATATGATGTTCATTATTTGATAATGATTATCATTCAGATAACCCGGAATACTGAGAATGACTCAATCGGTAAATGCGTGGTTGCAAGGCAAGATCGACGAATATAAATCGAGTGTCCGCGATGCCACCGTGGATTTTTATATGGCGGATGCCGCCTTACGACGCCCGGATGCGCATCTTTGCCAGCTCAAACGCTTCAACAGCATCTGTCTGGATATGGCCAATCTGTGCCTGCAAAACGGGGATGATCACAGTTATCTTCATGCGTTATGCAAATTACATAACCGCCTGATCCTGGAAATCAACAGCGTGGTTCGGTGTGAACTCTTCCGTGTTCAGAGTTACCATTTCGCACGGCACACGTTAAAACTCATTTGTCAGTATTATGCCATGATGGGCATCTGGGAAAAAGCAACGGCATTTCAAACTGACTTTGCCAAACGCGTTCCGTTCCAGCTTTGATGTGCTTTCAACAGGTTACTTCCCTTTACTAAGTCAAATAAAAAAGCGGACACATTCATCATGCATCCGCCTGTCCACTTTCTGACTGTATGATCAGTGTTGATTAACAGCCTGTATTAATGTTCGATTACCATGGTCGTCAACCGCGATACGCAGCACAGATTCCCTTTCTGATCAAAAATCTCAATCTGCCACACCTGACTGCGGCGGCCGGTGCGCAATGCGCGGCAAACACCGCGCACATGCCCTTCCCGTGCAGACTGCATATGGCTGGCATTAATTTCCACGCCCACTACAGTTTGATTTCCTTCGCAGCATAAATAACCCGCCATTGATCCCATCGTTTCGGCCAGAACAACAGATGCGCCGCCGTGCAGTAAACCAAAAGGCTGTGTTGTGCGTACATCTACCGGCATGGTCGCTTCGAGGAAATCCTCACCCAACTGCGTGAACTCAATCCCCACATGGCCCACCATACATCCTTGACTGCGCTGATTCAGGGCTTCAAGCGTGGTACTCCGTTTCCAGAATGACATAATACTTCCTTATTGTTAGGGGATGATTTCCAGCAGTGCCTGTAACGGATGGCGAACACCGTTTCCTTCGATTCGTTTTACCTGGCTGCGGCAGGAATAACCGGTTGCCAGACAGCGCTGGCGTGGCAACCGTTGCAAAGAGGTATGCCAGGAAAGCTCATAAATTCCCAGTGAGTTTTCGAGATTCTTGGTTTCATGACCGTACGTCCCTGCCATTCCGCAACACCCGACACTGACGTTTTCCAGCTTCGCACCGTAGCGGGCAAAGATGTCGCCCCACTGTTTGCCGCTGTTGGGCAAGGCGGTGCTTTCCGTACAATGTCCGAACAGATACCAGGACTCGCCACTTTGTTGTTGTGCCGGACGCTCAGCCAGCCAGCTGCCAAGCCATTCATGCACAAGCTGGACCTGGAACGATCCGCGTGTGTCACCGAGAATTTCTTTATATTCATCGCGATAACACAGTACCAGCGCAGGATCGACCCCCACCATCGGCATTCCCAATTGCGATACACGGTTAAGGAACAGTGACGTTTTCTTCGCTGTTTTGGCAAAGCGGGTCAGGAAACCTTTTATGTGCTGCGCTTTGCCATTAGGTGAGAAAGGCAACAGAACAGGTTTAAGGCCCAGTTTTTCAATCAGACGGATAAAATCAGCAACGACCTGAGCATCATAAAAACTGGTAAACGGATCCTGTACGACCAGCACGTATTCACCACGCCGGGCAGGCGGAATGGCTTCCAGTTGTTCAAGCGTCATCTTACTGGCGCGATGCCCTGATAACTGCTCGCGCAGTGTCGGAGAAGACAGCAAAGGCAAATCAACCATGCCGATATTTTTCCGGCTCATCTCGCGCAACCAGGGTTGCCTGAGGAAGAAGTTGAACACCTTGGGGGCTTTGGCCATCAGGGGGGCATAGCTTTCAACACTCGCAACAAAATGGTCGCGTGCCGGGCGCAGATAACGCGTGTGATAAAGCTGCAGGAAACGTGAGCGGAACCCCGGCACATCAATTTTTATCGGGCACTGCGTCGAGCAGGCTTTGCAGGCCAGACAGCCGGACATTGCCTCTTTCACTTCATGGGAGAAATCATATTCGCCTTTATTGGCATGCCAGGTGTTACGCGTACGTTCGATCAGGCTGCGGAAACTCATGCCTTTCTCCGGCAGCGCATTCTCAAGCGCCAGCGGATCTACACCTTGTTCTGACAATAAACGCAACCATTCGCGAACCAGACCCGCGCGACCTTTTGGCGAGTGGATACGGCTGCCGGTAATTTTCATTGACGGACACATCGGGCTTTTCACATCAAAGTTAAAGCACAGGCCGTTACCGTTACATTCCATCGCACCGCGGAATGACTGACGGACTTCCAGCGGAATACGGCGATCCAAGGTTCCGCGTTTTGGCGCATCGACTTTCATCATCGGTTCATCGCACTCAAGCGGCGCGCAGATCTTACCGGGATTCAGGCGGTTATCCGGATCGAATACGGTTTTGATCCGGCGCAGTTCATGGAACAGCGCTTCGCCAAAGAATGCCGGGCTGTATTCTGCACGGAAACCCTTTCCGTGCTCTCCCCATAGCAAACCACCATATTTAGCGGTCAGGGCTACGACTTCATCGGAGATTTGTTTGAGCAATATCTCCTGTTGCGGGTCACACATGTCCAGTGCGGGACGCACATGCAATACACCCGCATCGACATGCCCGAACATGCCATAACTGAGATGATGACTGTCGAGCAGCGCACGGAATTCGACAATATAATCCGCCAGATGCTGGGGAGGCACACAGGTGTCCTCCGCAAACGGCAACGGTTTAGCCTGCCCTTTGGCATTACCCAGCAGACCGACGGCTTTCTTGCGCATATTATAAATACGCTCGATACCAGCCAGATCAGCGCAAATCTGGTAGCCAATCACACCGCCTTCTTTATCACTTATCAGGCTATCAAGGCGTTCGCACAACGCACTGACCTGAGTTTCAATCAGGTCTGCATCATCTCCGGCGAACTCAACAATGTTCAGTCCCTGCATGTCTTTGCCTTCAACGTCGGTGATGTAATCACGAACGCTGTGCCAGACAATGTCTTCTCGCGCCAGATTCAGTACTTTGGAATCGACGGTTTCAACCGATAGCGCCTTCGCCTCCACCATAAAAGGCGCATTACGTAACGCTGAATTAAAGGAGTCGTATTTGATATTGACCAGACGACGCACTTTGGGGATCGGCGTGATATTCAGACGCGCCTCGGTGATAAAGGCCAGCGAGCCTTCTGAACCGGTTAGAATGCGTGTCAGGTTGAAGGTTTGCAGATCGTCACTCAGCACATGGCGCAGGTCGTAACCTGTGAGGAAACGATTAAGTTTCGGGAATTTTTCAATCACCAGCGCGCGGTTATCACGACAACTGTCCAGCACGGTGCGGTAAATCCGTCCAATGACCGAATCCTCTTCACCCAGCTTATCGGCCAGCGCCGTCGGAATAGCGGTGGTATCCAGCATGTCGCCACCGAGAACAATCGCACGGACACCGAGAACGTGGTCAGACGTTTTGCCGTAAACCAGCGAGCCCTGACCGGAGGCATCGGTGTTAATCATGCCCCCCAGCGTCGCACGGTTACTGGTTGATAACTCGGGAGAGAAGAAAAAGCCAAACGGGCGCAGATAATCATTGAGCTGATCTTTGATCACCCCGGCTTCGACCTTGACCCACCCTTGTTCCACGTTGATATCCAGAATGCGGTTCATATGACGGGACATATCAACCACAATGCCGCGGTTCAGTGACTGACCGTTGGTACCGGTACCGCCACCGCGCGGAGTAAACACGAGTGTTTTAAAACGTTCCTGCCCCGCAAGGCGGGCAATCAATGCAACGTCTGACGTCGCGATGGGGAATAAGACCGCATCCGGCAGCAACTGATAGACGCTGTTGTCCGTCGCCATCGTCAGCCTGTCGGCATAAGTTGTTGTGACATCACCCGTGAAACCGTTGCTTTTTAATGCTTCCAAAAAATCGAGCACCAGCTGGATGACACCCGGTGCCTGAGAAATCTGTGGGATCATTGAATTATGACTCTGTCTTTGTTGTATGCCTGGCGGGCCCGAGGCGACCTGCCGGATCTGCCGGGCAGATCCACCCTGTTCTTTATCCAGAATAAAAACTAACATACTTCGTTTTTAAGCGCTCCGTCTGGTTCACCTTTGTTGCAGATGTTTCATGACGTACCGCAAAAAGCACGTACGGCAACAACGCCTTGCAACTAATTATGTGGCGGGCTATCCAAAAGCCGTCGTATGTTCCATGCTTATTTTTAGCCCCCTGTTTATGAATATAGTGTTTGGAGGCACAGGGTTTGTGCCTTACTTCGTTTATCACATTGAGAAACATGAATGAATCTCCCAATTAAACGTTATGACTTGCCCCAGATTATGTTTGGGGTGCTATTTATTGCCCTGATGACCGTTGCCAGCATCTGGATTGTACAGCCCTTTATTCTCGGGTTTGTCTGGGCCGGGATGGTAGTCATTGCCACATGGCCATTAATGATCAAGCTCCAGCGCCTTCTCTGGGGACGCCGTTTTCTGGCCGTCATTATCATGACGCTGTTGTTGATCTTATTATTCGTCTTGCCTATCGCCTTGCTGGTCAGCAGCGCCGTGGAAAATGGTGCGCCGCTGGTCGAAATTGCGAGCCATCCTTCATCGTTACATATGCCTGATTTTCAGTGGCTGAACGCGATCCCGCTGGTGGGTAATAAGCTTTACAACGGCTGGCATGCCCTGATCAATGGCGGCGGGAACGCGCTGATGAGCAAAGTGCAGCCCTACGTCGGACAAACAGCAGCCTGGTTTGTGACGCAGGCAGGTCATCTGGGCCGTTTCATTGTCCACTGTGCGCTGATGTTATTGTTCAGTGCCCTGCTTTATAGCCGTGGAGAAAATGTTGCCATGGGTATCCGCCATTTCGCGGTGCGACTGGCAGCAGAACGTGGTGATGCAGCCGTTATTCTTGCCGGTCAGGCAATCCGTGCCGTGGCGTTAGGTGTCGTTGTTACCGCCATTGTTCAGTCAGTTCTGGGTGGGATCGGACTGGCCATCGCTGGCATTCCTTATGCCACCGTGCTGACCGTCGTGATGTTCGTGTGCTGCGTCGCGCAAATCGGTCCGTTACTGGTTCTGATACCGGCCATCATCTGGCTGTACTGGTCCGGCGACAATACCTGGGGCACCGTTCTGCTGGTATGGAGTTGCGTGGTTGGTTCCCTGGATAACGTGCTTCGCCCGGTTCTTATCCGCATGGGTGCGGATTTACCGATGCTGCTTATCTTGTCCGGTGTTATTGGTGGTTTATTTGCTTTTGGCATGATTGGCCTGTTTATCGGACCGGTCGTGCTGGCTGTCTCATATCGTCTGATTTCGCTTTGGGTCAATGAGGCTCCTGAGCCTGACATGGAACCTGAAGAAGCACTAAAAGCGCTGGATGAATAATTTCGTTGCGTTTTAACTGACCACCGGCGCTGCCCCTGATAATTCAACCGGGCAGCGCTTTTTTTATTCCTGCTTCCTTCCTGAATGACTCACACTAAAAACACTTCTTCTCATCAATTAGCATGAGAATAATATCTATTAGGAGAATTCTTACAGACTAAATACCTTGAGAAACTTAGTATTATTAACAGTTCGGATTTCAACCCACTGATTTATATACAAGCTTCCCCCTGAGCTGGTATATCCCAAATTGCTGTGTGTAGTCTTTGCCTGTCTGCTATGACGGGCTTTTTTTTTATTTCTTTTCCTCACCGTTATTTTTATTCCCGTAACTTCCATCCCGGTAAAAAAGAAAAAGGCCGCCACCCGAAAGTGACAGCCTTAGCGTCAGTCATTAGTCATTTATTTACTTTTCAGCTAACGCTAACCAGGTCTGGACAACGGTATCCGGGTTGAGTGACAAACTGTCGATTCCTTCTTCCATCAGCCATTGCGCGAAGTCCTGATGATCTGATGGCCCCTGCCCGCAAATACCGACATATTTCCCCTGCTTCTTAGCGGCTTTGATTGCCATCGACAAAAGGGCTTTAACGGCTTCGTTTCGTTCATCAAAGAGTTCAGAAACCACGCCGGAATCACGATCCAGCCCCAGCGCAAGCTGCGTCATGTCATTAGACCCAATAGAGAATCCGTCGAAGTGCTCAAGGAACTGATCTGCAAGCAATGCATTTGACGGTATTTCACACATCATAATCACTTTCAGGCCATTTTCGCCCCGTTTCAGCCCCTGACTCGCCAGCTCTTTAACGACAGCTTCAGCCTGTGCCACGGTACGAACAAACGGGATCATCACTTCAACGTTAGTCAGCCCCATATCATTGCGCACGCGCTTCATGGCCTCACATTCCAGCGCGAAACAATCCCGGAAGCTGTCAGAGACATAACGACCCGCACCACGGAAGCCCAGCATCGGGTTTTCTTCGTGAGGCTCGTATTTTTCGCCGCCGACCAGATTGGCGTATTCATTCGATTTAAAATCGGACAAACGCACAATCACCCGTTTCGGCCAGAATGCAGCGCCGAGCGTCGCGATCCCTTCCGTCAGACGTGCCACATAATATTCACGCGGGCTGTCATAGCCCTGGATCATCTTATTGATGGTTTCCTGCAACTCCGCCGGCTGCTGATCAAACTCCAGTAATGCTTTGGGATGAACACCAATCATACGGTTAATAATGAATTCTAAACGCGCCAGCCCGACACCTTCATTCGGCAGACAGGCAAAGTCGAATGCGCGGTCAGGGTTACCGATATTCATCATGATCTTCAGCGGTAATTTTGGCAGCTCATCAATTTCAGAGCTCTGCACGGTGAAGTCCAGCTCATCCTGATAGACGTAACCGGTATCGCCTTCAGAACAGGAAACCGTCACTTTCTGGTTTTCTGTCAGTTTTTCAGTGGCATCACCACAACCGACTACCGCAGGAATACCCAATTCACGCGCAATGATGGCTGCGTGACAGGTACGCCCGCCGCGGTTGGTGACAATCGCCGATGCCTTTTTCATGATCGGCTCCCAGTCAGGGTCCGTCATGTCAGTTACCAGAATATCACCTGCCTTAACATGGTGCATTTCGCTGATATTATGAATGATTTTTACCGGTCCGGCCCCAATGCGATGGCCGATAGCGCGGCCTTCAACCAACACTTTACTGCTGCCATTTAGCTGATAGCGTTCCATCACCTGACCGTTTGAACGAACTGTCTCCGGACGTGCCTGCACGATATAAAGGTTGCCGTTATGTCCGTCTTTCGCCCATTCGATATCCATCGGACGACCATAGTGTTTTTCAATCAATAATGCCTGACGTGCCAGTGCCTGCACTTCGTCGTCCGTCAGGGAGAAACGGGTGCTCTGTTCAGCCGGCACATCTTCAATCTGAACCTGTTTGCCATGTTCCTGGCTCGGAGCATATACCATGCGAATTTTCTTCGAGCCCATCGTACGGCGGACAATAGAAGGCTTATTCTTTTCCAGCGTAGGTTTATGTACGTAAAACTCATCAGGGTTAACCGCACCCTGAACGACCATTTCACCCAGACCATAAGCTGAGGTGATAAAGACCACCTGATCAAAACCCGACTCGGTATCAATGGTGAACATCACGCCTGCAGAAGCGAGATCAGAACGCACCATGCGCTGCACACCCGCAGACAGCGCCACGCCACGATGGTCGTAGCCCTGATGCACACGATAAGAAATGGCACGGTCATTAAATAAGGAAGCGTAAACATGTTTCACGGCGGTCAGTACAGCATCAAATCCCTGAACATTCAGGAAGGTTTCCTGCTGTCCGGCAAATGATGCGTCCGGCATGTCTTCGGCAGTTGCGGAAGAACGCACAGCGAATGACGCATCAGGCTCACCGTCGGAAAGCTGCTGATAGGCCTCGCGGATGGATTTCTCAAGTTCAGGCTGGAATGGCGTCTCAATGATCCACTGGCGGATTTGCATGCCCGCCTGAGTTAATTGCCCGATATCGTCAACATCCGTTTTATCCAGCAACTCATGAATACGGTGGTTGACACCGCTCTGATCGAGAAAATCATTGAATGCCTGAGAAGTCGTTGCAAAACCATTTGGAACTGAAACACCCAGATCAGACAAATTGGTGATCATTTCCCCGAGGGATGCGTTCTTGCCCCCGACTTTATCAACGTCCTTCATACCCAGTTGGTTGTACCAGATAACATTGCGTAAATCGGGATCGAGATGAGCCATGAAACAATCCTTTCTTATTTATTTACAGTAAAAGTCAGTAGGCGTGCAAACCGGTTGTCTAGTCATTGTCAGCGACGCTTTTTCTGTCATTTAACAACGCTGTCATTTTGAGATTAGCATAATGATCCATAAGAGATGGACAGGTGAATCGATCCAGCAAATCAAACTATTTTTGTTTAGGAAAATTCCACAGCAGCAAAATTACTCACGCGATGGAAATCAACAATATTCCTTATGAATCATGGAGAAGTTGCCTTTAGTTTCGAAACTAAATTAATGCTAACAGAGCTGCTGAAGCTCTGCTGAAGCAAATCAAAAAGCTGCGAGAAATCGTGGAAAATTTAAAATACCATTTCATTTATTACAGTCATTTTGCGCACTGTCTCGCAGCAATGAGCAGAACATTGCTGGCTGGAACGAATACGCTTTTTATTTCCTGAAATTCTGGTTATTACTAAATAAGCGATAAGTTGAAGATAAATGAAGTGCGATAACTCAGGAGCAGTTTGTGGACAGATGCGTGTTTTACATTTCGGACGGTACCGCGATTACAGCAGAAGTTTTAGGCCATGCTGTGCTTTCACAATTTCCGGTAAATGCCACAACCTATTCACTCCCCTTTGTTGAAAGTGAAGAGCGCGCCAAAGCTGTCTGCCGGCAAATTAATGAAATTTTTGAGAAAACCGGTGCCCGCCCACTGGTGTTTTATTCCATCATTTCACCCAACATCCGCGACATCATTAAAAACAGTGAAGGTTTCT
Organism: Rahnella sp. CG8; assembly: GCF_023701875.1. Taxonomy (NCBI): domain Bacteria; kingdom Pseudomonadati; phylum Pseudomonadota; class Gammaproteobacteria; order Enterobacterales; family Yersiniaceae; genus Rahnella; species Rahnella sp. CG8. The sequence goes on along the minus strand of NZ_JABAED010000023.1, from coordinate 41,446 downwards.
GTCAGGATATTGTTCAGTCGCTGGTCGCCCCCTTACAGAATGAGCTGGGCGTAGATCCTACCCCAATTGCCAACCGGACGCATGGCCTGACAGCCAGCAACATCAGCAAATACGATGCGCGCATTGCCGCGATTGATTACACGCTGGCCCACGACGACGGGATTTCCCTGCGCAACCTCGATCAGGCGCAGGTGATTTTACTGGGGGTCTCGCGTTGCGGTAAAACGCCGACCAGCCTTTATCTGGCATTACAGTTTGGTATCCGCGCGGCTAACTACCCATTTACCGCCGACGATATGGACAATATCCAGTTACCTGCCGCGTTAAAACCGCATATGCATAAGCTATTTGGCCTGACCATTGACCCTGAACGACTGACGGCAATTCGCCAGGAACGCGTTGAAAACAGCCGCTATGCATCTTTGCGCCAGTGCCGGATGGAAGTCTCTGAGGTAGAAGCCTTATTCCGCAAAAATCAGATCCGTTACCTCAACAGTACAAATTATTCTGTTGAGGAGATTTCGGCGAAGATCATGGACAGCTTCGGCATGAGTCGCCGGATGTTCTGAATCCTTTTACTGATGTAGATGGCATATCCTGCCGCCAATGGTTGAATTCATCGGGTTTTGCGTTATTGTGATCGGCATCACTTCCCGGTATTCCTGCCGCAGCGAAGAAACAAATTTTTCGAGAACACGATGTCACAAACAGATGAACTGCGTACGACGCGCATCGACAGCCTGATTACGCCTCAGGCACTGGCAGACAAACTGCCAATTTCCCCGTCGGTCGCACAACACGTGATGGAATCACGTAAACGAATTGAAAAGATTATCAGCGGTGAAGATCAGCGGTTGCTGGTCGTTGTCGGCCCCTGCTCAATCCACGATATAGAAGCGGCTATTGATTACGCGGGCAAGCTCAGCGTATTGCGTGAAAAGTATCAGGATCGCCTGGAAATCGTCATGCGTACGTACTTTGAAAAGCCACGTACCGTTGTCGGCTGGAAAGGCCTGATTTCAGACCCTGAACTGAACGGTTCCTGCCGTGTTAATGACGGTATTGAGCTGGCACGTAAGGTATTACTGACCGTCAACCAACTAGGCATCCCGACAGCGACCGAATTCCTTGATATGGTGATCGGACAATATATTGCCGACTTGATCAGCTGGGGTGCCATCGGCGCTCGCACCACCGAAAGTCAGATCCACCGCGAAATGGCCTCGGCACTTTCCTGCCCTGTTGGTTTTAAAAATGGCACTGACGGAAATACCCGCATCGCCATCGATGCTATCCGTTCGTCGCGCACCAGTCATATGTTCCTGTCACCGGACAAAAAGGGTCAGATGACCATTTACCGTACCGCCGGCAACCCTTACGGCCATGTGATTATGCGTGGAGGTAAAAAACCGAATTATCATGCGGATGACCTCGAACAAGCCTGCCTGAATCTGGCGGAATTCGATTTGCCGCAGCGGCTGGTGGTCGATTTCAGTCATGGCAACTGCCAGAAACAGCACCGTCGTCAGCTTGAGGTAGCAGAAGATATTTGCCAGCAAATCATCAGCGGTTCAACTGCCATTGCGGGCATCATGGCGGAAAGTTTCCTGGTTGAAGGCACACAGCCCATCGTTCCCGGCAAACCTCTGATTTACGGCAAATCGATTACCGACCCATGTCTGAGTTGGGAAGACACCGAGACATTACTCTCAATGCTTGCGCAGGCAACAAACAGCCGGTTCTGATCACTTTGCTGTAACCTTCTTAAGGGCAACTTTGGTTGCCCTTTTTTGTGTCAGTAGCAGGCCTGGGGGCGTGTAACCCTCTGTCTGTTCTGATGCTTCTCCGCGCATCCCCTCCTGCTTCCCCTCTTAAATTAAGGGGTTAACGCCACAGAATTACATTCCAGCGACAAAAATCTTCTTGATGTGTTTAGGTAATGATTTGATAATGATTATCAAATTGATATTAATTCCTATTACCACGCGTATATTAAACGCACTCTTGCCATAAATATTTTTACAAATCATTCACATAACATCGCAAGCTTTATCCGCCAAAGAGCGGGTGACTTTAGACAACGAGGAAACAGCAATGCATTCAGTTCACTATCAGGACTATTTACAGGCAAAAGAAGCTAATCCCGGTAAATATGCCCGCGATCTGGCGGGAATTTTACGGATAAGCGAAGCTGAGTTAACGGCTTTACGTGTTTCCCATGATGCTGCGCGTCTGGATGTTGATGCCCGTAGCTTGCTGGCTGCTCTGGAGAATGTCGGTGGCACCAAGTCAATCACCCGTAACAACTTTGCCGTACACGAGCAGGAAGGTCGCTATGAGAATCAGCATCTCAGCGGTCACGCCGGTCTGATCCTTAATCCACGCGCGCTGGACCTGCGTTTGTTCCTGCAACACTGGCTGCACATTTTCAGCCTGTCAGAAACCACGGCCCGCGGCGTTCGCCACAGCATTCAGTTCTTCGATGCGCACGGTGATGCCGTTCATAAAGTGTATAACACCGATGAAACTGACATGGCAGCATGGGACGCGCTGATTGCGCAGTACAAAAGTGACGTCAATCCTCCGCTGCAAATTGAAGTCGCCCCTGAAGTTCCGGCTCCGACGACAGCCGCCGACACCAGCACTCTCGATGCTGAATGGCGTGCAATGACCGACGTTCACCAGTTCTTCCAGTTGCTGAAACGTCACGATGTCACCCGCCAGCAAGCGTTTAAAGCTGTCGGGGATGATCTGGCATGGCGCGTCGATAACGGCTCGCTGACGCGTTTACTGAATATCGCCAAAGATGACCAAAACGAAATCATGATTTTTGTAGGCAACCGGGGTTGCGTGCAAATTTTCACCGGTCCGATTGAAAAGGTCATGCCGCACGGTGAATGGATTAACGTCTTCAACAAACAGTTCACCCTGCATCTGGTGGAAAGTGCTATCGCGGAAAGCTGGATCACCCGTAAGCCGACCAAAGACGGTTTCGTGACCAGCCTGGAGTTATTTGCCGCTGATGGTACGCAGATCGCGCAACTTTACGGTCAGCGTAACGAAGGCAATCCTGAACAAACTCAGTGGCGGGAACAACTGGCGCAACTTAGCAATGAAGGTGTTGCAGCATGAACAAAACCTTGAAAATGGTGGCCGCTATTACAGCATTGCTGGCGACCCCGATGCTGTATGCCGCTGAAAAGCTTGTCAGTATTGGCGGTGACGTTACCGAAATTGTTTACGCACTCGGTGCGGGCAACGAAATGGTTGCCCGCGACAGTACCAGTTTGCGTCCGCAGGCAGTACTGGCTCTGCCGGACGTCGGCTATATGCGCCAGCTCAATACTGAAGGGATTTTGTCTATGCACCCGTCGCTGGTGCTGAGCAGCGAACTGGCAGAACCCTCACTGGTGTTAAAACAGCTTGAGCAGAACGGCGTAAAAGTGGTTCGTGTGCCGGGGACACCCTCTGCGGACACCGTCCCGGATAAAATCGAAGTAATTGCCGCAGCGCTGAACCGTCAGGCGGAAGGTGAAAAACTGATCGCGACCTATCGTTCGCAGATTTCTGCTATTCAACACGATGCCCTGCCGGTGAAAATGTTGTTTGTGATGAGCCACGGTGGCATGTCATCTATGGCAGCAGGTCAGAATACTGCGGCAGATGCGATGATTACGTCTGTCGGGGCGAAAAATGCCATGCAGGGATTCAGTCGTTACCGTCCGCTGTCACAGGAAGGGGTGATTGCCGGTGCGCCGGATATCCTGCTACTGACCGCTGACGGAGTTAAAACCCTGGGTGGAATGGATCAGGTGTGGAAACTGCCGGGTGTTGCTATGACGCCTGCGGGCAAAAATAAGCGTGTGCTGGTCATCGATGATATGTCCCTGCTGGGCTTTGGTTTGCAAACACCTGCGGTGATGGCACAACTTCGTCAGGCTGCGGAACAAGCAAAATGAGTAGCATGAGCCCTCCGGTGCCGTCAGGTCGCCGTTCGCCAGTTTGGGCGATGATTGGCCTTGGCGGCGCTCTGCTGGTGCTGGCCGTGATGGCCGCGAATACCGGCGCGATGTCACTGTCGTTAAGGACGTTACTCGCACGTCCATTTGGCGATAGTTTATGGCAGGTCTGGCTGACAATCCGCCTTCCCCGCGTGCTGCTGGCGGTGGTAGTCGGTTGCGCGCTGGCCAGTTCCGGTGCGGTTATGCAGGGATTGTTTCGCAACCCGCTGGCTGATCCCGGCCTGCTTGGGATCAGCAGCGGCGCGGCGCTTGCGGTTGCCCTGACTATAGTGATGCCACTGGCATTGCCACCCTTGCTGGCCCTGTACAGCCATATGATCAGCGCATTTGCTGGCAGTCTGGCCATTTCAGCCATCGTCTTTACACTGAGTCGTTTCGGCCATGGTGGGTTATCGCGCTTACTGCTTGCCGGTATTGCCATCAATGCACTGTGCGGTGCCGCTGTCGGCGTGCTGACCTACGTCAGTGATGACCAGCAGTTACGCCAGTTCTCTTTGTGGAGCATGGGCAGTCTCGGGCAGGCGCAATGGCCGACACTGGCTGTGGCCTCTTCGCTGATCCTGCCAGCCTGTGTTGCTGCCCTGTTCATGGCGCGGCGCCTGAATATCCTGCAATTAGGTGAAGAAGACGCGCACTATCTCGGTGTGAATGTCCGCCGCACGCAGTTGCAATTATTGCTGCTGAGCGCCCTGCTGGTCGGGGCTGCTGTCGCGGTTTCTGGTGTGATCGGTTTTATCGGTCTGGTGATCCCGCACCTGTTGCGGATGCGTATTGGCGCAGACCACCGCTGGCTATTACCGGGATCGGCCATGGCCGGTGCCTGCCTGCTTTTGCTCGCTGACACGCTGGCTCGCACACTGGTTGCTCCGGCAGAAATGCCGGTGGGATTGCTCACCAGCCTGATTGGCGGGCCGTATTTCTTATGGCTGATCCTGCGCCCGGGAGTTCCGCGTAATGTCTGACTTTACTTCATCAATGGTTGCAGAAAATCTGACGTATTCCGTCAATAGCCGCCGGTTAATTGACGATGTTTCACTCAGCTTGCAAAGCGGAGAGATGGTGGCGTTGATTGGGCCAAACGGTGCCGGAAAATCAACACTGATGCGTATGCTGACCGGCTACCTGATGCCACAATCGGGGCAGATTTCGCTTCAGGGAAGACAACTCAATGACTGGCCGGCACAGGAACTGGCGCGCACCCGGGCAGTTATGCGTCAGAACAGTACATTGGCGTTTGGCTTTAGCGTGCGGGAAGTACTGACACTCGGGCGTTCACCGCACGGTCAGCAAAATATGCAACGGGCACTGACTGAAGTCATGACGCAAACCGATTGTCTGAATCTGGCAGAAAGAGATTATCGCCATTTATCGGGGGGCGAACAGCAGCGGGTTCAACTGGCGCGGGTACTGATCCAGCTCTGGCAACCCGACCCTTCCTCACGCTGGTTGTTTCTCGATGAACCTACATCGGCGCTGGATTTATATCATCAGCAACACGCGTTGCGTTTGCTGCGACAGCTAACCAGGCAAACGCCGCTGGCGGTATGTTGCGTGCTGCATGATCTCAATCTTGCGGCGTTGTATGCCGACCGGATTATTTTATTGCACGGCGGAAAAGTGGTCGCCAGCGGGACGCCCGTTGACGTACTGAGCGAAGCCATACTGAGCCGCTGGTATCAGGCCGATTTGAACGTCTGCCCGCATCCGGAAACCGCATTGCCGCAAGTTTTCTTACGCCAGTAGAGACGGTTCAATAAAAATGCCACATTCAGATGTGGCATTTTTTATCTCAGCTCGAACAAGATATTTCGAGGTGTTTTCCCCAGTCGGGTGGCAATTTCGCCATTTCATCATACTGAGGCGCATCGCTGTAAGGGTCACGCAATGCCTGGTGAAGTTGCTCCAGCGCACTGATATCATCCACTTCAGCCCTTTCGATGGCTTTCTGCGCCAGATAATTTCTCAAAATAATGCGTGGATTACTTTGTTTCATGGCGTCCTGCCGCGTGGCATCATCAATATCTTCCGTTTGTAAACGATGACGATAAGCCTGATACCAGCTGTCAAAAGCGTCACGGTCGATGAATTCATCCCGTAAAGGCGACGCGGCCTGCTGTTGTTCTGTCTGGCTGAGCAACCTGAAAGTCTGCGTGAAATCCCGCCCCTCTTTCGCCATCAGACTTAGCAGCCCGGTGAGCAGATCGTTATCCTGTTTATTCTCGGTAAAGAAACCGAGTTTGCCGCGCATCAGCGTGCCATAGGCTCTCATCAGCGCCGGTTCATACTCGCCAAGCGCGGTCTGGAGCTGTTCCGTGGACATCAGGCCGGATAACGTTTGTGCCAGACGATGCAGGTTCCAGTAAGCCACCGCCGGCTGATTATCGTAGCTGTAACGCCCCTGATGATCGGAATGGTTGCAGATATAACCCGGCTGATAATCGTCGAGGAAACCGTAAGGGCCGTAATCGATAGTCAGTCCGAGAATCGACATATTGTCGGTATTCATTACGCCGTGTGCAAACCCGATACTTTGCCATTGTGCAATCAGCGCAGCGGTTCGTTCCACCACACTGGTAAACCATTGCTGGTAGCGTGATGCGTCAACCGGCTCACTTTCCAGCAACCGGGGCCAGTGATGTGCGATGACATAATCTGCCAGTTGCCTGACATGTTCAGGCTGTTTGCGGTAGTAGAAGTGCTCGAAATGACCAAAGCGAACATGGCTTTCCGCCACGCGGATCAGCATCGCACCGCGCTCAGGCTGCTCGCGGAAAACCGGCTCATCACTGGTGGCAATCGTCAACGCCCGCGTTGTCGGCACCGATAAATGATGCAGCGCTTCCGAGGCGAGAAACTCACGCACGACAGAACGCAAAACCGCACGACCATCTCCCATTCGTGAGTAAGGTGTCAGCCCGGCCCCTTTCAGATGCCAGTCGAACCGTTTTCCGGAAGGTAAAACCTGTTCGCCCAGTAAAATACCCCGTCCGTCGCCCAGTTGTCCGGCCCACTGGCCGAACTGATGCCCGCTATAAACCTGAGCCAGAGGCTGCATACCGGGGAAGAGTTTTTCACCGCACCAGTATTCGCGATGCTGAGCATCGAAAAGCGAGTCATCCAGCCCCAGTTCACGCGCCAGTGGTTCGCTGTGATAAAGAAGCCGTGCGCCTTTTAGCGGCGTCGGTTGCAGTTGCGTGTAAAAGTCAGGCAACTGGTCAGCATAATGATGTTCAAATCGCGGCATAAATCCCCCTTTTTAATAGTGTAGGACTGCGGGACGTTAATTAACACGGAGCGAATGCAGGGAGATTATGACCTTGAGTGATAAAAAATCCCGGCACAGCAGGCGCTGGCCGGGATCCTGAGAGTGAAACAACCTGCGACGATCAGTGAAATTGGGTGGGCCGCACAAGCAGGCTGTCCAGTTCAGCGGGCTCAACACCAGGCCATAGCAAACCCTTCACCCCTTGTATTTCTACTTTGCGTAACGCATCAAAATAGTCCTGAGAGTCGAGCCCGTCGACCACAATATTACGGCAAAAACGGTTAACATTTCTTATCAGCGAGGGCATCACGATAGTGAAATGTTCCCCCTCACAGAGCTGCCAGAAAAGATTTTTGTCGAGCTTCACCCACTGAAAAAGATGGTCAAAAACGGGCACCATGTTAATAGTGCCTGAGCCGAAGCTTTCCAGACAAAGTGGAAAATATTGTTTTAATGCAACCAGTTGCTGGTTATTTTTGCCTTCGGAAAGACGCGGAAACGACTCGCTCAGATTAAGATGAATGAAAGTATGCATGCTGAACGCATTGCGGAGATTTTCATCTTCCAGCAATAAGGCCACCTGTTTTTCCTCAACACTGATATTCAAAATAACCTGATTATCGCTAAACCATCGGGCATGCTCACCCGCCCATATCTGTTGCTCATTAAGAAACCGTAATAACTGCTGCGGTGTTAACAGGTTCAGTACCAGTTCTGTGGGCATGACTAACTTGCTGTCTGCGCTGGAAAAACGGCAAATTAATTCTATGGCGAGTAATTTCCCGTCAATGGTATAGACCGGCTGGCACAGGTAGCTGCTGTTAAAGGCCGTATCGAATTGTATTTTCATTTTTGTCCAAAACATCAACGGCACGACTAATTGATTAATAACTTTTTTGACTATCAATCAGATCATAAAGATACCGGAGCCCCGAGGCGAAACCGAAATATTAGAGAAATTGATATCAATAAAGAGCCTGTCCGGTTGTAAGTGTACAGAGACGACCACACGAGCGGCTGCGATTCAAAGTTTTTAAAAACGCCTTTCCCTTATTGCCTTCTTTTTAGGGGTTATAACAGTCAACACAGGGATTTCAGACTAATCTTATCGCCAGAGGTGAAAACACGCAACTTGCCTTGTGAGCGCTATCAATCCTTTTTCAACAAGAATTCCTGCTTTGTTTTGTGCTAATGCCCAAAAAGCATGTTACTAAATATTTTAGCTAATGGTTATAGTGTCTTATGGAATATTGCGCAAGTGACGGGATTCACAACCGGGCTTTTAAGAATGATGAGTAATTTCGCTAAGGTAATAATAAACCGGAGGTTATTCGTCATCATCAGCGACCTCCGGCATTCTCAACTTTACTGGATACAACGCACCAGCCAGTTTTGCAGTTCAGTGAGTTCAGCCTGCATCGCCGGATATCGGATAATGATGCGCTGGCAGGCTTCCCCGACGTCCTGCGCGTGATAGCGCGTGCCTGCCAGCTCTGCGGCTAATCTCTGTAACGGTGCGGGATTAAGGCTGTCGGTGAAAATCTGCGCACGGCTGATGTTGCCCTTCTCCACATCAAAGTGAATATCCACCCCGCCCCAGACAAACCGTTCGTTCAGTAAATGGCTGAAGGCCGGTGCTTTGCCGAAATTCCATTCCCAGCTGCTTTGCTTAGCAAATCTTTCGGGGAATCCCGGAATGTCAGGAAACACCTCCGGAGAGATGATTTCAGGTTTTACATTCCCACCATACCAGTCGAAAAATGCCGCAATCACGGCCTGGCAAATTTGCTCATGATTGATATCCGGCACAAACTCATTGAGATTCGCGACCCTCGAACGCACCGAAGTGATCCCTTTCGCCTGCAACTTTTTGACGTCCGGATTGAGATAGTTGGCGAGACGGCTGAGATCGGCATTAAGCAGTAACGTGCCGTGATGGAAGCCGCGGTCGGCTGTTTCACGATAGGCGGAACCGGAAATTTTCCGCTCGCCTTCCGGCGTCTGTACCACCAGATCGTTACGACCCGAGGCAGTAGCATCGATACCCAGCGTTTTTAGTGCGTTGAGAATAATGCCGGTTGAAATGCTTTTATCGTATTCCGGTTTACCCGCCATGAAGGTGAAGCAGGTATTCCCGAGATCGTGAAAAACCGCCCCGCCGCCACTGCTGCGCCGCGCCAGACGAATGCCGTCTTCTTCCATTCTGCGGGTATTGCATTCTTTCCACGGATTCTGCGCCTGCCCGATAACCACGGTTTCGGAATTTCGCCAGAGGAATAACACACGCTGCGTGGTCATCTCGCGGAAAATACAATCTTCTACGGCCAGATTGAACCAGGGATCGTAAGAATCGGAAAGTAATAGTCTGAGAGGTTTCATTGCATATTCATCCTGAATGAGTCTGCTTTGATAATAACAGCAAAAAACAGGATGAAATACGCAGTGAAATCAGGGGGAATGCGATTGGGCACCGTGTCAGATACGGCGCGCCTGCCAGTACACTTTTCGCCAGTAAACGTTGTCGAGTGAAGAACGGGTCACGCCCTGGCTGGTCGAGGCATGAATAAACTGATCGGCAGTATCATAAATACCGACATGCAAACCATTTTCACCGCTGCCGGTTTTGAAGAAGACTAAGTCGCCGGGCAACAATTCATCACGTGGCACTTTGGTGCCAATTTTGGTCTGGTCGGCGGTCGTTCTCGGCAGCACGACGCCAAACCGATCGCGGTAAGTGCGGAAGACAAAACCAGAACAGTCAACGCCGCTCGGTTGTAATCCGCCGTAACGATACGGGGCACCGTGCCATTGGCTGAGCTGGTCGTTAAGCTCGGCCACGACAGTAATAGAATCGGCAAACCTGCCGCTTGGCGGCGGAGCGTGGCTGCTGCAACCGTTAAGAATTAATGCGGCAACGGCCAGCAGGGAATACATGGATACGGATGAGCAGCGCATAGTGCATTCCTTCTCGAATAGCATCACGGCCTGACCAGACGCGAAGGTTTACGCGCGCCGGATAAGTCGCCGTTATCTAAGAACTAATAGAATTTAGCGCTATTTTATCCGTCATCCAATGTTTAATGATGTTTTTTATCGTCATAAAAATCATTCAATGGGATTTTTTTACCGGTTTACTGTGGATAAGCCAGACACCTGACAGGATAAGCAACCCGCCAATTGTTTTACTTAAGCTGATGCTTTCATTGAACCAGGGCAGCGTTACTGCGGCAATATACACCAGCGCATAACTCAGACTCAGTAAGGTATACGCCCGGTTGAGTGGCAGGTAACGCAAGGCAAAGAACCAGCATCCCATCGATAATATATAGCCACACAGCCCCATAAAAACGGCAATCAGGGCATGTAAATGGCTAACAATAAAGGGAGTATCTATAGCGGCCAGTGAAAACAACGGGATCTGCACTATGCCCCATTTCATCAGTAATTGTGCCGCCGTTACCAGCAAAACACTTCCCGCACTCCACAGGTATCCTTTCATAAGCTGACACTCATTAGTGCAATACCACACATGATCAGTGCGACGCCGCACCAGTGGCGGCCATCGACAGCTTCACCGAAGAACCAGCGGGCACACAGCGTGATCAAGACGAAATTCAGGCTGAGCATCGGATAAGCCAGGCTCAGCGGCAATAATTGCAATACACGTAACCATAACAGCATGGCGATACCGAGCAACAATATCGCCAGCCCGAGCCAGCGTAAAACCCTCGCCATGCCATGCGCAGCAACCTGTGCGGCCTGCTTCTGACAAAGCTGACCGGCACAGGTGACAACGCTGACGACAAGAACCAGAAGGAAACCGGTCATGGCAGTTTTTTGTAGAATAACAGTGCCTGACGGTCGATCCGCACCGTTTGATCCGCAGGAGGCAGAGAGGATTTCACCGCAGCATTACGGTCAAGTCTGAGGATCAGAGAGACATTTCCTGCCTGACGCGCTTGTTGCAGCCACTGTGAGAAATGTGCCGCATCGACAAAATTGTCTTTGGCATCCGGATAGCTCAAACCGTATTGCAGCTCACCCTTTTCATCAAACATCAGAATATCGCTGCGCTTGAGTGTCCACGCAACTGCGGTTGCCACACCGACGTTATCTGTCAGCACATAACGACTGTCTTTCAGCAACGCCATATTTTGCGTCAAAAAGGGCTGTGGCTGTTTGGAATCCATCACTTTTTTCGGAATAGCCTGTCCGGCCAGCAATGCCAGCACCAGCGGGCAAAGGGCAGCCCAATACCAGCGCTTTTTCAAATCCGTCAGCGACACTGCGCCAGCCAGCGCCCACACGGCAAAACACAGAATACCGATCAGGGCATGCGGCAACTCAGAACGACTGAACACGGCTTTGATGTGGAAAGGTAATATGCCGGAGATCAACAGAACTGCCACGGCCAGCAACACACCAAACACGATGTTGAGGGTCCCATTGGCTTTCAGTGCACGTAATTTTCCTGACTCAAGGATCTTATCTAAATAATCCGCCATCAGCAGGGCAAGCGGCGCAAAGCACGGCAAAATGTAAGTCGGCAATTTACCTTTAGCAATGCTAAAGAAAATCAGCGGCATGATTGCCCAGCTCAGCAGGAAGAACAATTCCGGACGCACGACGCGTTGTGTCCAGCCCGCCCGCAGAGCACCCGGTAACAACCCGAGCCATGGCAGCGCCCCCAGAAACAGCACCGGCAGGTAATACCAGAAAGGTGCCTTGTGCTGAGCATCAGCCTCAGCAAAACGCTGAATATGCTCAACCCAGAAGAAGTAGTTCCAGAAGTCCGGCTCCCGGTGTGCTATCGCCAGCACCCACGGCAGGCTCAGTACCGCCGCACTCACAATCGCCAGGGGCCCCCAGCCAAGCAGGGTTTTGAAACGCTTTTCGCGCCAGATAATCGGCAGAACCGCAATAACCGGTAACGCCAGCGCCAGAAAGCCTTTGGTCATAAAACCCATACCACAGGCCAGCCCGAGTGCAATCCAGCTCAGGGCTTTTTGCGGTGTACGCGATACCCGCAGGCAGAAATAGCTTGCGACCATTGCGGCCGTCATCCACAGCGTGATCATCGGATCCATCACACTGTAAGTCCCGATGCCGAAAACCAACGTCATGGACAGATAAATCAATGCCGCAGTGTAAGCCGTCTGGCGGTTGCGCCACATAAGATGCGCCAGCCAGAATACTAAAATCGCGCTAAGCGCCGTGCTGAATACCGATCCAAAACGCACGGCAAAGTTGCTGTCGCCAAAAATCATCTGGCTGATATTGTTAAACCAGTAACCCGCGACGGGTTTCTCAAAATAGCGTAACCCGAGAAGATGTGGCACAACCCAGTCGCCGCGCTGAAGCATTTCGCGGCTGATTTCTGCATAACGGGTTTCATCGGGTTGCCATAAGAGACGGGTGTTAAGAGGAACAAGGTAAACCAGGGCAAAGAACACCAAAATCAGCGTGCCCCACAAGCCTTTAATTGTTTTCGACATCAGGAAAAACCTTCTTGCTGACAGCCTAACCAGCCTTCCCGACCCGGGAAACTGGCGCGAACCACTTTGCCTCTTGGCAATGTACTGAGATCTTGCGGCAGCAACTCACCCAGCGCGCAAAACTGGATCCCCTGCGCAGACGCACGGGTTAACAATTCATCGAACTGTTTAGCCAGTGACATGCCTTCCACTTCGGCATGAATGGTATAAACCGGTACACCATGATCTTTCGCAATAGCATCAAGAATAAAGTCGTTGAAGTTATCGGCGTTAATCTCGCCGCCAGCCACTTCGTCATAAGTGGGTAACGTCACGGGAATCTGCACAGTGCCCAGTGTTCCGTTTTCCAGTACCGGCAGGAAAGGTCGCGTTCCGCGGCAATCACTGTTGTAGTAAAAGTGGAAACGTTCTTTGACTTCGATAACCCGCTCATCGGCACGCCAGCCTGCGACAGCCGAACATTCGACATCATGGCCCAAACTTTTTTCGAGCGCATCCAGCCCCAGGCGGATTTGTGCTTCCAGCTGTTTCTCGGACCATTTCCCGACTTTTGCCTGCCAGCCCTGATGATCCCAGGCGTGCAGCCCGACTTCATGCCCGCGTTTTGCAGTTTCATTCATCAGATAACCGAGATCACGCGCGATAAGTTTACCCGGCCACGCGGTGCCTGCCAGTAAGATATCCCAGCCGTAAAGAGACGCCGCATTAGAGCGCAGCATTTTCCACAGGAAGCGCGGTTTAAGCAGGCGCCATAAATGACGCCCCATATTATCCGGGCCAACGCTGAAGAAGAAACTGGCAGTAATTTTATGATTTGCAAGAGTTTGCAGAAGCTGAGGGACACCCTCGCGGGTGCCACTCCAGGTATCCACATCAATGCGCAGACCCACTTTCTTCATGACGGGCACCGTTTCAGGCTTTGCCAGCGTCAGGATTTACTGAACGCAGGAAGAAATCCAGGGTTTCAGCAACGGTTTTATCCATGCCGATTTCCGGTTTCCAGTTAAGCAGACGACGGGCATTTTTGATGCTCGGCGTACGGTGCTCCACGTCCTGATAGCCTTTTCCGTAATACGTGCTGCTTTCCACCAGATTGAAACCAGCGAACGGCGGGAACTGCGCGCGCAACGGATGTGATTCAAAACTGCTCAGCAGCATTTCTGCCAGTTCACGAATGCTCGCTTCGTTAGTCGGGTTACCGATGTTAATAATCTGGCCATCACATAAGTTGTCGCGGTTCTCGATGATCCGGAACAACGCTTCAATACCGTCGTTGATATCAGTGAAGCAACGCTTTTGCTCGCCGCCATCCACCAGTTTGATCGGTGATCCTTCAACCAGATTAAGAATCAGTTGGGTGATCGCACGGGAACTGCCGATACGCGCAGCATCCAGGTTATCCAGACGTGGTCCCATCCAGTTGAACGGACGGAACAGGGTGAACTTCAGGCCTTCTTTCGCGCCGTAAGCCCAGATCACGCGGTCCAGCAGTTGCTTGGAAACAGAGTAAATCCAGCGCTGTTTGTTGATCGGGCCGACAATCAGACGGGAATGATCTTCGTCGAATTCCTTATCATCACACATGCCGTAAACTTCAGACGTTGACGGGAAGATAATGCGTTTTTTGTATTTGACGCAATCGCGGACAATTTTCAGGTTTTCTTCGAAATCCAGTTCGAATACGCGCAGCGGATTACGGGTGTATTCGATTGGCGTTGCAATCGCCACCAGCGGCAGAACGACGTCGCATTTTTTGATGTGATATTCGATCCACTCTGAATGGATGCTGATATCGCCTTCCACGAAGTGGAAATGCGGATTGCCCATAAAGCGGCTGATCGCGTCAGAGCTGATATCCAGGCCATAAATTTCATAGCGGTCTTCGCGAAGCAAACGCTCGCTCAGATGGTTACCGATAAAACCATTCACGCCGAGGATTAAAACACGGGTACGGCGTTTCATCACCGCTGTGGGCAGCGTTGCGACACGCATATCCGGCATAATGCCCAGTTCCAGCGCCAGACGGGAACCCTGTACATACAGGCCGTTTTCACTCTGCCCTGCCAGAATTTCCAGCGCGCCTTCGCCACAGGCGATGGTCAGCGGATCAGAAGAAAGCACGGTGCCCGGTTGTTTGTCGTGCTGAGTTGCCAGCGGACGTGCGCGCCAGATAGTCAGCTTACGTTGGCCGAGATAAGAGAATGCGCCGGGATAGGGTTCAGTCACCGCGCGGATCAGGTTATTAATTTCAGTGGCCGATTTGTGCCAGTGAATTTCACCGTCAGCGGCGGTACGGCGACCAAAGTAACTGGCCTGAGATTCGTCTTGCGCCGTCAGTGTGATGTTACCCGCTTTCATTTCCGGCAACAGATCTGTCAGTAATGCTTTCGCTGCCTCACGCACTTTGGCATGAAGTTTCAGCGCCGTGTCATCGCCAGTGATCGCCACTTTGCGCTGACCGACGATATCACCTGCATCCGGTCGTTTGACCATTTTATGCAAAG
Organism: Rahnella sp. CG8; assembly: GCF_023701875.1. NCBI lineage: Bacteria > Pseudomonadati > Pseudomonadota > Gammaproteobacteria > Enterobacterales > Yersiniaceae > Rahnella > Rahnella sp. CG8. Next base: position 26,160 of record NZ_JABAED010000023.1, on the reverse strand, counting down.
TGACACCCGTTTCGGTTTCACCATTGAGCAGCGCCCAGTTAACCGGTGCACGACCACGGTAACGCGGCAGCAATGAACCGTGCAGATTGAAGCCACCCTGCGGCGCCAGAGATAAAATCTCTTCGCTCAGCATATTACGGTAGTAGAAAGAGAAGATGATATCGGGCTGTAAAGCACGGATGCGGTCAACCCACAATGGATGGTTAACATCTTCCGGTGCATAAACGGGCAGGTTCAGCTCAGCGCCCTGACGGGCAACGGAAGAAAAGAACTGGTTTTCATTCGGGGAATCAGTGTGGGTGAAAACTGCCTGAACATCATAACCCGCGTCAACCAGAGCCTGTAAACCAACACAACCAATATCATGATAGGCAAATACAATCGCTTTCATTACTCTTCTTCCTGACTGTGGTCTTCGGAACGAACGCCGACGACTTTTTGAACAAAATAACGGGGACGCGCACGAACATCGTTGTAGATCCGCCCGATGTATTCACCGAGTAATCCCATACCGACAAACTGCGCACCGATAAACATAAATAACAATGCAAATAGCGTGAATACGCCTTCCGCAGACCACTCAGGGCCGTTGATCAGGCGCATTAAAATGAGGAATACCGCCAGCAGGAAACCGAAGATGGCAATCACACTGCCAACAACACTGAGCATTCTCAGCGGTGTTGTCGTCAGACAAGTGATCAGGTCATACATCAGGTTAATCAGTTTCATCAGACTGTATTTGGAATCACCAAACTCACGCTCAGAATGCTGAACCGGAATTTCTATGGTTCTGCGCGCGAATGTGTTGGCCAGAATAGGAATAAAGGTACTGCGCTCATGGCAATGCAGCATAGCTTCGATAATGTGACGGCGATAAGCCCGTAGCATACAGCCGTAGTCACCCATCGATTTACCGGTGGCACGTTGGATCATCATGTTGATCATCTTTGATGCCGTTTTACGGAACCAGGAATCGCGACGATTTGCACGTACGGTGCCGACAACGTCATAGCCTTCATCCGCCGTGGCGACCAGGCGCGGGATTTCTTCCGGTGGATTTTGCAGGTCAGCATCAAGCGTAATGACCAGATCACCGGTCACATGGCTAAAACCGGCCATAATGGCGGAATGCTGGCCGTAATTGCGGTTGAGCAAAACGGCAATAACATGGCTGTCCGGTTGTTCTGCAGCGGCAGCGAGCATGTCGCCGGAGCTGTCAGAACTGCCGTCATCCACCAGAATGATTTCGTATTGCTGGGTTAATTGCTGACAAGCGGCCTGCGTACGAGATAACAACGCCGGCAGGCTTTCTTCTTCGTTGTAGACCGGGATAACCACCGAGACTTTACGGATTGGTTCGTATTGCGCCACTACTGCGCCTCCAGAAGGGAAAAAAGAGCCGCGACAACGCGGTCCACATCGCTGTCCTGCATATCAGGGAACAGCGGCAAACTGCATAAACGTGCCGAATTCCATTCACTGTTTGGCAGGCTCAGATGCGGATAACGTTCGCGGTAATATTTTTGGGTGTGAGCTGCACGGAAATGTAAACCCGTTCCGATCCCCTGCTCTTTCAGACGTTCCATCAGTGCGTCACGGCTGATACCACAACGCGCTTCATCCACACGGATCATGAATAAGTGCCACGCATGAAGGTGCGGGTAAGCCGGTACAGCCATTGGCAGATAAGGTGAGCCCTGTAATTTATCCAGATAACGCTGTGCCAGCTCCGCACGGCGGGCATTCATTTGTGCAAGACGTTTAAGCTGCACGACAGCCACAGAAGCATGAATGTCGGAGAGATTGTATTTAAAGCCTGGCTCAACCACTTCAGCCTGCGGTTTACGCCCCAGCACCTGACGATCAAATGCATCAACCGCCAGACCATGGAATTTCAATGCACGTACTTTTTCAGCCAGAGCATCATCGTCGGTGGCAATCAGACCGCCTTCTGCGCAGGTCATATTTTTGATCGCGTGGAACGAGAAAATTGCTGTCCCCTGTGCGCCAATCCAGCGTTCACGGTATTTTGTGCCTGCCGCGTGCGCAGCATCCTCCACGACCGGAATACCGTGTTCATTAGCAACAGCATAAATCGGGTCAAGGTCTAAAGGCGCGCCGGCGTAATGCACCGGGATAATCGCTTTGGTTTTTGGCGTGATAGCCGCAGCAACCGCGTCGGCACTGACCATCAACGTGTCAGGATCAACATCAATCATCACCGGTTCTGCGCCGAGCAGGACAATCATGTTGATGGTTGAAACCCAGGTCTGTGAAGGCGTGATCACTTCATCGCCCGGTCCGATGCCGAGCGCCATCAGGGTGACATGCATGCCGCCGGTCGCAGAACTGACTGCGATAGCATGCTTACAACCGAAAGTGGCAGAAAAATCCTGTTCAAGCTGATGAGTCTGTGGCCCTGTGGTGATCCAGCCAGAACGTAAAACCTGCCCCACTGCAGCTATTTCTTCTTCGCCCATAGACGGACGGGAAAAAGGCAAAAAGTTTTCCATTACGCTATCCCAAAAAGGTAATTACCGATACCGACTGTAGACCGCATTTATTTAACAGTAAGTAAACGCCGTCATGAAATTATGGATCTTATGATGTCGGTTTAATCTTAATTTAACCTTAAGGATTTACCAGTCACGCGAAGCTAAACAGAAAGTAAATAAACAAAAATTAAATAGCAGGAAAAAATAAAAATCATTTAATAACAATCAATTACATTAAATTATGTTTTTATGAAAAAAATGAACTTTATTAAAACAATGCATCTTCTGCGTTTTTTATGAACAAATAAGAATTGGGGTAAAGCGTAAACCCCAATAATAATATAATTAAACCGCTATGCATTAAGCTCAGGTCGCCATTATCCATTGCCTGCCTGCCAGTTCGTGTATCTGAAATGCCACTTTGTACACGTCTGAAAGTATTTCAGGCTGCATGACATCAGCACATTTTCCCGCCGCCATCACCTGACCCTGCGACATAAGCCAGATCTGATGTGCGTAATGGAGGGTATGGTTGAGATCATGATCGCTTAACACCACGGAACGTCCTGCCGCGCAAAACTCCGCAAGTAACTGATCCAGCGCCTGCTGCTGGGCAACATCCAGGCTGTTCATCGGCTCATCAAGGAATAAAAGCTGACTATCAGGATTCACCGTCGGCCACACTTGCAATAAAGCAGCCGCCAGCCTCACCCGCTGCCATTCCCCGCCGGATAAATGCGTGACCGGCCGGCCAAGTTTGTCGCTGAGATGTAAAGCATCACATAAACATGAAACCGTGCGCTCAAGAACAGCAGGATCCACTTCTCGCGGCTGATGAAGGGACAAATATTGAAATACCGGCATCAGGGATGCCGGGGTCAGTTGCTGGCATAACCAGGCGCGAAGACGTGCCAGCCTGGGTCCGGGAACGTCGGCAAGCCGTTGGCCGTCGAGAATAACCTCGCCTCCCCCTGCCGACATACCCGCCAGACGGGTCAGTAAAGTGCTTTTCCCGGCGCCATTCGGGCCGATAATATGGATCCGACAGCCCGGCACAATCTGCGCGCTAAATGCGCTAAGCCGCCCCGCAACGGTTATCTCACGACATTCCAGCATTGGTGTATTCACACGCAAATTATTTCGCCAGTGCGGCTTTGATGGTTTCCATAAGGATCGGATCTTCCGGTGTCATATCGGGTGCAAAACGCTGAACCACGGTGCCGTCACGACCAATCAGGAATTTCTCAAAGTTCCACAAGATGTCATCGGGCTTAAGAGGTTGACGACCTTTGCTGGCCAGACGTTCGTAGAACGCACTGTCTTCCGGTTTGACGGCTGTCGGACAGGCTGCAATCAGCGCTGAATACAGCGGATGACGGTTGTCTCCGTTGACGTTAATTTTGCTAAACATCGGGAATTTCACGCCAAAATGGGTGGTGCAGAAGGTTTTGATCTCATCTTCAGTGCCCGGTTCCTGCGCGCCGAATTCATTGCACGGGAACCCCAGCACTTCAAAACCACGATCGTGCCAGGCCTGGTAGATATTTTCCAGCCCCTCATATTGCCTGGTCAGGCCACATTGTGATGCCACATTCACGACCAGCAATACAGAACCTTTATAAGCACCGAGCGTCGTGGTTTCGCCATCGATAGTTTTCAGGGAGATATTATAAATTTCATTACTCATCGTTTTCGTCCTGATATTTGTAGGTTAGGGGAAGGGTTTCAGTGAACAGCATAGCCGACACACCGAAAAGCATCAGCGGATTTGTCCGGTTCTGGTCAGCAACCAGATGAATACCGGTGCACCCAGCGTGGCAGTCACCACACCAATCGGTAATTCCGCCGCGGATAAACCAATTCGCGCCAGCACATCCGCTAACAGTAAAACTGAAGCGCCGCAAAGCGCACAGGCGGGCAGCAAACGGCGCTGATCGGTGATCCCACAAAGCCTGAGAATATGCGGGATGATCAGCCCGATAAAACCGATGACGCCCGATAAGGCGACGCTCAGCCCGACCATCCAGCCGACGGCAAGCACCAGAATATAACGCCAGGTGTTCAGCGATATGCCGAGTTGCCTCGCCTGCTGCGTCCCGAGAGACAATAGATTGAGTGCATTCCCCTGTAAGACCAGCCACAGTAAAACAGGCAGCAACATTAATCCCAGCCAGAGCTGATTCCAGTCAACACCGCCAAATCCGCCCATCATCCAGTACATCAACTGCCGTAAATCGAGATTGTTGCTGAAATAAATCGCCCAGGTCATTAAAGCACTGCAGACAATCCCAATAGCAATCCCGACAAGAAGCATACGGGCATTCGTCAAAAGGCGTTTACGGGCAATATATAGCAGAAAGAAAGTGACAATCAGAGCGCCCGCGATGGCTGCCAGACTCATGATCCAAACAGGCAACAGGCCGTGGCTTAACATGACACATAAAACCAGCGCGACGCAGGCACCATTGGCAACACCGAGTAAACCGGGCTCGGCAAGAGGATTTTCGAACAACGACTGCATCACTGCCCCGGAGACAGCGAGACTTGCGCCCACCAAAATGACAGCGACAGCGCGCGGAAACCGTAATTGCCACACGAACAGACGCGCCTCAGTGCTGAACCATTGATCCGGCCACAGCCAGCGTTCACCCGCACTCAGACTGAACACCCATATCAACAACAAGAACATACCCAGCCCGTATAACCAGCGGCGGTCACGGTATTTCTGTTGCTGTTCAAAGGCAGAAAAGGTCTGCGGGATAGGCATGAATGGCTAATTCCTGGGGCTCACGGGAAGTGACTATCCTACCGATATTAGGCAGTTAGCTCTAGCGAAGAACGGCTGAATACCATAAATAGAAATTGAAAAAGCCGGTGACTGAGCACCGGCTTCGGACACGTTGGGCATTTACAGGGAAAATCAGTGTCCCTGATAACCATTCGGCGGGATCGGCTGGCCGTTCCCCTGATGACCATTATTATCATGATGATCATTACCGTTTGGACGGCCCGGGTTATGGGGCTGCGGTCCTGGCTGATTACGCCCCGGCTTATCATGGTTACGCTGCGGTGGTTTAGCGTCCCAGCGATTACCGTGCCAGTACATGCCATGTTCATTACGCTCACCGTAATGATGGCCCTGATGATCATGCCACCACTGCGGTGGGCGCCAGTCATAGCCATCCCAATAGTAACCGCGCTGATCCTGATCCCCGAGGTGAAGTGATACGCCAGGTACGTTGAGGTCAATAGAAACATTTGCCTGCGCGATCACAGGCAAAGCCAGTGCACAACAAAGCAATAAGAGAGATTTTTTCACGTTAGTTACGCCTTCTTTATTTTTTATGACGTGATTTTTATATCAGTCAGGTATTGAAGAAAATATAAGAAATAAGCGTATTTTCGGATAACTTGCTCTGACCTTACAATAAAAACACAAACATGTCCTGGTTGAAATAATTCAACAAGACGGCGTGTGTTATCTATTCAATTCCTATTAAGACACTAACAAATCTTAACGCAAGCCTGACAACAACCTGTCTGCATTCTATTTATAATCGACCTGTTTATTCAAACGAAGGATGTATTTTATGCGTCGTATTTTCGCTCTGCTGAGCATTGCTCTGGTTGTCGTCAGCCTCAGTGGCTGTTTATTCCCACCATTTTGGGGTCCTGGTGGTGGCGGTCATGGCGGCGGTGGGCACGGTGGCGGCGGTCCGGGTGGACCTCGTATGTTCTATAACCACTAGTCACCTTTTATAATTCCATTCTCCCGTTCCCGGCTAATTTGTCCGGTAACTTTTATTCAGATATTAATATGTAAATATTATTAACTGAACATAATGAGTGACTTACCATAGGGGCTTCGGCCCCGTTTTATTTGAATGGCATCCGGATAAATAATAAACCAAAGTTCTTTTCAGGCCTTGAAATTTAATCTATCAGACTAATCCTGAACCGCCTACCCCTTTAACGCTATCTTTTCACTTTCTGTGCTAATTACTTAAAAGCGTTAAAACCTATTGTTTCCGATGACACTGCACTCTTAAAAGTCAGATAAAAAAAAAGGCCGCTTTCGCGGCCTTTTTGATGTTTTCACTTATTCTTTCGGCGTGGCATTCTCTACACGACTTTTCAATTTCTGTCCCGGACGGAAAGTCACCACACGACGCGCCGTGATCGGAATATCTTCGCCGGTTTTCGGGTTACGTCCCGGACGTTGGTTTTTGTCACGCAAATCAAAATTGCCAAAGCCAGACAGTTTAACTTGCTCGCCATTTTCCAAAGCACGACGTACTTCTTCGAAAAATATTTCAACAAGGTCTTTGGCATCCCGTTTGCTCAGCCCGAGCTTTTCAAACAGGTGTTCTGACATTTCAGCTTTAGTAAGCGCCATAGGTTCAATCCCTCAAGGATGCTTGGAATCGCTGTTTTAGAGCCTCTACACATTTTGCAACGGTAGCGGCGATCTCCTCTTCTTCCAGTGTACGGCCGGTATCCTGCAACACCAGACTGATAGCCAGGCTCTTGTAACCTTCAGCTACGCCCTTGCCACGGTACACATCAAACAAGTTTACGCCAACTACCTGATTTGCGCCAACTTTCTTGCACTCTGCCAAAATATCGTCTGCGGGCACGTTTTCGGCCACTACCACAGCGATGTCACGACGGTTCGCCGGGAAGCGAGAAATCTCTTTCGCATCAGGCAGCACGCGGTCTGCGACCTTATTCCACAACATTTCGAAGACCACGGTACGACCATTAAGATCGAGTTTACGTTCCAGCTCAGGGTGTACTACACCAATGAAACCAATACGTTCGCCGCGTAAATAAATTGCTGCGCTCTGCCCAGGATGCAACGCAGGATTCGCTTCCACCTTGAACTGTACATCGTTCATTTTGCCGGTAAGCTCAAGAATAGCCTCAAGATCACCTTTCAAATCGTAGTAGTCAACTGCCTGACGCGCCAGATCCCAATGCTCTTCATTTTTAGTGCCGGAGATCACACCAGACAGCATGACATCCTGACGGATACCCAAATCGGCTTGCGTATCAGGTACAAAGCGCAGGCCGCTTTCAAATAAACGTACGCGACTTTGCTGACGATTCTGGTTATTTACTACAGCAGTCAGCAGGCCAGACCACAGGGAAAGACGCATTGCAGACATTTCAACCGAGATCGGGCTGGGTAAAATCAGCGCTTCTTCGCCAGGATGCAGCAGAGCCTGCACTTTTGGATCGACAAAACTGTAAGTGATCGCTTCCTGGAAACCACGATCAACCAGCAGATTTTTCACACGTTTCAGTGAAAGGTTCGCTTCACGGTGTTTGGTCATCACCAGACTGGCTTTAACCGGCACATCAGGAATGTTGTTGTAGCCGTAGACACGCGCGACTTCTTCCACCAGGTCTTCTTCGATTTGCATATCGAAACGCCAGCTTGGCGCCACAGCTACCCAGTGGTCGCCATTATGCTGAACCTTACACCCCAGACGGGTCAGGATGTCAGTCACCTGAGCATCTTCAACATGATGCCCGATCAGGCGATCCAGTTTTTCACGACGCAAGGTGATGGTTGCCGCTTTCGGCAAATCAACGTCGGAGGTCGCTTCAATGACCGGACCGGCTTCACCACCACAAATGCTCAGCAACAACGCAGTAGCCCGTTCGATAGCTTTGAACTGCAGCTCAGGATCCACACCACGTTCATAGCGATGAGAAGCATCCGTGTGCAGACCCTGACGGCGTGCACGGCCAGTAATTGAGAGCGGAGCAAAGAATGCAGATTCCAGCAGGACGTCCTGCGTCTCGTCGTTCACACCGGAATGTTCGCCACCAAAGATACCGGCCATTGCCAGGGCTTTCTCATGGTCTGCGATGACCAGCGTATCTTCCGCCAGTTTCGCCTCTGTGCCATCGAGCAACGTTAATGCTTCGTTTTTCTGCGCCATGCGCACGACGATGCCACCACTGATGCGATTCAGATCAAACGCATGCATTGGCTGACCGAGTTCGAGTAACACGTAGTTCGTGATATCGACCACTGCGTCGATAGAACGGGTGCCACAGCGACGCAGTTTTTCACGCATCCACAATGGTGTAGGTGCTTTAACGTTGATGCCTTTAACGACACGGCCCAGATAGCGCGGACACGCTTGTGGCGCCTGCACATCAATGGGGATGGTGGCATCAATCGTTGCTTTCACCGGGTTCATTTCCGGCTCAACCAGTGGCAACTGGTTGATGACAGCAACATCACGCGCCACGCCGAGGATACCCAGGCAATCAGCACGGTTTGGCGTTACGCTGATTTCAATCGTGGTGTCATCGAGTTTCAGGAATTCACGGATATCTGTACCGACTGGCGCATCAAGTGGCAGTTCAATAATACCGTCGTGATCCTCTGAAATACCCAGCTCAGAGAACGAACACAGCATGCCTTCTGAAGGCTCGCCACGCAATTTGGCAGCTTTGATTTTGAAATCACCCGGCAATACGGCGCCCACCGTTGCAACTGCAACTTTAAGGCCCTGACGACAGTTTGGCGCGCCACAAACGATGTCCAGCAGACGATCGCCGCCCACATTGACTTTAGTCACACGCAGTTTGTCTGCGTTTGGATGCTGACCGCATTCGACAACTTCACCGACAACCACGCCATTAAATGCGCCTGCAACCGGCTCAACGCCATCAACTTCCAGGCCGGCCATAGTAATTTGGTCTGATAATGCTTCGCTGCTAATGGCTGGGTTTACCCACTCACGCAACCAGAGTTCACTGAATTTCATGTGATATTCCCGCCTTACTTAAACTGTTTGAGGAAACGCAGATCGTTTTCGAAGAATGCACGCAGATCAGTCACGCCATAACGCAACATAGTCAGACGTTCCATCCCCATTCCGAAGGCAAAACCGGAATACACTTCAGGGTCGATGCCCACATTGCGCAGGACATTCGGATGCACCATGCCGCAACCCAGCACTTCCAGCCATTTGCCATTTTTGCCCATTACATCCACTTCTGCGGAAGGTTCTGTGAACGGGAAATAGGAAGGACGGAAACGGATCTGCAAATCAGCTTCAAAGAAGTTATTCAGGAAATCGTGCAGTGTGCCTTTCAGGTTGGAGAAGCTGATGTCTTTATCAACGATCAGGCCTTCCATCTGATGGAACATCGGGGTGTGAGTCTGATCGTAATCGTTACGATAGACGCGGCCCGGCGCGATAATACGAATTGGCGGCTGCTGGTCTTTCATGGTGCGGATCTGAACACCGGAAGTTTGCGTGCGCAGCAGGCGTTTGGCATCAAACCAGAAAGTATCGTGATCGGCACGTGCCGGGTGATGACCCGGAATGTTCAGGGCATCAAAGTTGTGATAGTCATCTTCGATTTCAGGGCCGGTTTCCACGGTAAAGCCTAATTCACCAAAGAAGGTTTCAATGCGGTCGATAGTACGGGTCACCGGGTGCAGACCACCGTTTTCGATGCGACGGCCAGGCAGGGAAACGTCAATCGTTTCCTCTGCCAGGCGGGCATTCAGTTCAGCGGACTCCAGCATATTTTTACGCGCGTTCAGGGCTTCCTGAACCTGCGCTTTCGCTTCATTGATGACCGCGCCCGCAGCCGGGCGTTCTTCCGCAGGTAATTCACGGAGGGTTGTCATCTGGAGTGTCAGGTGGCCTTTCTTACCCAGATATTCGACACGCACATTATCCAGCGCGGCGATATCCTGAGCACTCTCTACGGCTGCCTTGGCATTGGCAACCAGCTCTGCGAGATGTGGCATTGCTTTCCTCTTCTTCTGGCCAATATGGCCCGATGTAAAATAACCGTGATTAATCAGGGGCGCGATTTTGACCCTGAACCTTAGCGTATAAAGCACAGATACAAAAAAGCCTCCACGAGGGAGGCTTAGGCGCTACTTTTCGTTTCTTCTCTTACGCGCGAAAGCCTTCCAAAGTCAGGCGCTAAAGTAAAAAAAGAAACGGAAAATAGCAGCATTCATGCTTGCGTTACCTTGTCGGTTGTAAATCTTGTGCCGTAATTGAAACGAAACTGTGGGTATTAAACAACGAAACAGAATGTTTTTAAACACAAAATATAAAAGAGGGAGCAAGCTCCCTCTTTCACCTGACTTACGCCAGAGCTGCTTTCGCTTTTTCGACCAGTGCAGAGAATGCCACTTTGTCGAATACTGCGATGTCAGCCAAGATCTTACGGTCAATTTCAATAGAAGCTTTTTTCAAGCCGTTAATGAATTTGCTGTAAGACATGTCGTTCTGACGAGCTGCTGCGTTGATACGCGCGATCCACAGCTGACGGAACTGACGTTTCTTTTGACGACGGTCACGGTAAGCGTATTGACCAGCTTTGATAACAGCCTGGAATGCAACACGATATACGCGAGAACGGGCACCGTAGTAGCCTTTCGCCTGTTTTAAGATTTTCTTGTGACGTGCACGTGCAATCACACCACGTTTTACGCGAGCCATATGCTCTCCTGAGTTTTATATTCTAGATGAAAAAAAGTGTATTTATGCGTACGGCAGACATGCAGAGACCAGACCCAAATCGTTCTTGGATACCAGGCCTTTTGGACGCAAGTGACGTTTACGCTTAGTAGCTTTTTTGGTCAGAATATGACGCAGGTTTGCGTGCTTACGCTTAAAACCACCATTGGCGGTTTTTTTGAAGCGTTTAGCGGCGCCGCGTACTGTTTTGATCTTTGGCATTTTAAATTCCACTTCGCATTGTTATTAACATGAATCAGAAAGGCGAATCCAGAATACGCGGTGCGAACACCGCGTAGCAGGATTACTTGGAAGCCTTACTGTTTCTTCTTAGGTGCGAGCACCATGATCATCTGACGACCTTCGATCTTCGTAGGGAAGGATTCGACAACGGCCAGTTCAGAATCTTCACACAGGTCTTTACGGACGCGGTTAAGCACTTCCATACCGATCTGTTGGTGCGCCATTTCACGCCCACGGAAACGCAGGGTGATTTTGGCTTTATCGCCATCTTCCAGAAAGCGAATCAGGTTGCGTAGTTTGACCTGATAGTCGCCATCATCGGTACCAGGTCGGAATTTGATTTCCTTAACCTGAATAACTTTTTGTTTCTTTTTCTGCTCTTTGGTCGACTTGCTCTTCTCGTAGAGGAATTTGCCGTAATCCATGATTCGACAAACTGGCGGCTCGGCATTCGGACTGATTTCTACTAAATCGACGCCCGCTTCCTCAGCTTTTTCAAGAGCTTCATTCAGACTGACAATACCAATCTGCTCGCCATCGACGCCGGTGAGGCGAACTTCTTGCGCGCGAATCTCTTTGTTAATGCGATTAGGACGCGCCGGTTGAACTCGTTTTCCGCCTTTAATACTTTATTCCTCCAGTTGATGAAGACTTCTGCTGCGGATTTCCGCCAGCAGTTTGTCAACGACTTCGCTAACATCCATGCTTCCTAAGTCTTTGCCGCGGCGGGTACGAACAGCAACTTTGCCTGCTTCGACCTCTTTATCGCCACAAACTAACATATAAGGAACACGGCGTAGCGTGTGTTCGCGGATTTTAAAGCCAATCTTCTCATTTCTCAAGTCGGCTTTAACGCGAATGCCTGCATCTTGCAGTTTTTTAGTTAATTCTTCGACATAGGTAGCTTGTGAATCAGTGATATTCATAATCACTACCTGAACCGGAGCCATCCAGGTTGGGAAGAAGCCCGCGTATTCTTCAGTCAGAATACCAATGAAGCGTTCCATTGAACCCAGGATAGCACGGTGAATCATTACCGGAACCTGACGGTCGTTACTTTCGCCAATATAAGAGGCGTTCAAACGACCAGGTAATGAAAAGTCGAGCTGCACGGTACCACACTGCCACGCACGATCCAAACAATCATGCAAGGTAAATTCAATTTTTGGACCGTAGAACGCCCCTTCACCCGGCTGATATTCGAACGGAATGTCGTTTTCCGTCAGCGCAGCCGCCAGGTCATCCTCAGCACGAGTCCACATTTCGTCAGTACCAATGCGCTTCTCAGGACGGGTGGACAATTTCACCACGATTTTTTCGAAGCCAAACGTGCTGTACATGTCATACACCATGCGGATACAGCTGTTCACTTCATCACGCACCTGCTCTTCTGTACAGAAGATGTGAGCATCGTCCTGAGTGAAGCCACGAACACGCATCAGGCCATGTAATGCACCAGATGGCTCATTACGGTGGCAACTGCCAAACTCAGCCATACGCAATGGCAGATCACGGTAAGATTTCAGACCCTGATTGAAGATCTGAACGTGTCCCGGACAGTTCATTGGCTTGATGCAATATTCACGGTTTTCAGAAGAGGTCGTGAACATCGCTTCTTTGTAGTTTTCCCAGTGACCGGTTTTTTCCCACAGCACGCGGTCCATCATGAACGGACCTTTTACTTCCTGATAGTCATAAGACTTCAGTTTCATGCGTACAAAGGCTTCCAGCTCACGGAAAATGGTCCAGCCGTCGTTGTGCCAGAACACCATACCTGGTGCTTCTTCCTGCATATGGTACAGGTCAAGTTGCTTACCAATTTTACGGTGGTCACGTTTACCGGCTTCTTCCAGACGCTGAATGTAAGCATTCAGTTGCTTTTTATCCGCCCACGCAGTGCCGTAGATACGTTGCAACATTTTGTTATCGCTGTTGCCACGCCAGTAAGCACCGGAGGTTTTCTGCAGTTTGAAATGATGGCAGAAACGCATGTTCGGTACGTGCGGACCACGGCACATATCCACGTATTCTTCGTGGTGATACAGACCCGGATGGTCATCATGACTGATGTTTTCATCCAGAATCGCCACTTTGTATTCTTCGCCACGGCTTGCAAAGGTATCGCGCGCTTCCTGCCAGCTGACTTTCTTTTTAATGACGTCGTAATTCTTTTCAGCCAGTTCGTGCATGCGCTTTTCAAGCAGTTCGATATCTTCCTGAGTCAGCGTACGATCTAAATCGACGTCGTAATAGAAGCCATTATCGATAACCGGGCCGATTGCCATTTTGGTGTCTGGCCACAGTTGTTTAATGGCATGACCCAAAAGGTGCGCACAGGAGTGGCGCAAAATTTCAAGACCGGCTTCGTCTTTAGCGGTGATGATCGCCAGTTGCGCGTCAACCTCAATCAGGTCGGTTGCATCAACCAGTTCGCCGTTAACACGACCAGCGATACAGGCTTTCGCCAGGCCAGGGCCGATATCAAGGGCAACATCAAGGGGAGAAACGGGGCGATCAAAAACGCGCTGGCTTCCATCAGGAAGAGTAATGACAGGCATGCTAATTCCTTAATCTACAGTGGTGCCCCACACGACAGAGCACATCTAGAAAAATATTTGAGTTTAAATTCACGTAGTTATTCACGCTATTTAGCTTTACCTTGCCAAATATAGACACCCTGAATACATCACGTAATTGTATCGGGATGCGACGCGAAAACAGTCCATAAGTTTAGCATTCGTAAAGTGCGAATTTCCAGCAACCTGTGTTGCTAAACGCGGATATTTTTCGTGTAATCCCCCCTGACACGTTAAGGTAACCAGAGCAGCATTTAAAAAAGGGAAGGATATGACAGAAGTCAGGCAGTTATTTGAAGTACTGGGATTGGGCCTGATGGTACTGCTTCCGCTGGCAAATCCACTGACGACCGTGGCTTTGATGCTCGGTCTTTCCGGGAATATGACCACACAGGAAAGAAACCAGCAGTCGCTGATGGCCTCGGTCTATGTCTTTATCATCATGATGGTGGCGTATTACGCGGGACAGTTGGTGATGAATACGTTCGGGATTTCCATTCCCGGCCTGCGTATTGCGGGGGGACTTATCGTCACCTTTATCGGTTTCAGAATGCTTTTCCCACAGCCACACGTGGAAGAAAGGATCCTTATCGAGAACAAAACGGCGGAAATGAAAAAACAGGATTCGCCAAATATCGCTTTTGTTCCTCTGGCGATGCCAAGTACCGCCGGGCCGGGCACCATTGCCATGATCATCAGCAGTGCTTCAACGGTGAAATCATCTGATTTCCCGCACTGGATTATTACCGTTGCTCCGGTGATGATTTTCTTTTTAGTGGGTTTGATTTTGTGGATATCTCTGCGCAGTTCGGGGGCGATTATGCGTCTGGTCGGGAAAAGCGGGATTGAGGCTATTTCACGTCTGATGGGATTCTTGCTGGTGTGTATGGGCGTTCAGTTCGTTATCAACGGGGTTCTTGAGATTATTAAAACCTTCCCGCCAGCAGCCTGAGCCGCTGGCGGAAACATCAATGCTTACCGCATCGCGAGGTAGGCATTGTTCACTTTCCACAGATAGCGTGGCGCTTGTGGCGCCGGGTGTTTTTTCTGCACATGGGCAGAAAACTCAGCAGGCGTCATCAGATTGATTTTCGCAATCGCATACGTCTTATCTTTGTCGAACGTTCTCAACAACGCCCCTGCTCCGTTCACATATGCCAGTGTGGTGGCGTAACGACGAGTTTCAGGGTTATTAATACCCGCAAGCTGCTGTTGTAAAATACTTAAATAAGCCGTACCCAGGTCAATGTTCACCGCCGGATCTTTTAAATCACGCGGCGTGGGCTGACCGTAACGTCCTTTCATCCGGTAGGCATCGCGTCCTGCCGTTGAGGCCTTTAGCTGCATTAACCCAATCGCATTCGATTTGCTGACAACGGTTGGGTTATATCCAGATTCGACCTGAATGATTGCTTTAACAAGTGTTTCATCGACGCCATAGGTATTTGCCGCCTGGTGAATAACATCACCATAAGGCCCTGGATGCATTAATGAAGTATCGCGCTGAGGTGGCGGCGATGGATTCAAAAAACGCGTCGTCTGAACCGGTGTTTCTTTAGCGCAACCCGCCAGCAATAGCGCGGCCATCAAATAAAGAATGTTTGGTTTCACGTTATCTCTCTCGCGACTGGGACGAGATGTAGCATATACATCTTCTTCCAACACCTGAATATATTTTTCGTCTATTATTATTATTGTTTTGTTAAACAAAGGGGTTAGAGGGATGTCGATAAGACAATTCCGTTTATAAAACCCGTTTCATGTCACATATTCCTAAATTAATCTGTCCGCTGATGATACGTTCTATTTAGACATCTGAGAAATTGCATAAATTGACATCATCATCTGATTCAGCCGTGCGCCGGATCGGGTTTTCGAAGCTGAAAAAACGCTAACTTAATGAATTATCTGGCCAGTCAGAAGGGGTCATACCATGTGGCAAGCCGTCAATCGTTTGTTGAGTGAACACTTAGGCAATGCTGAAATCCGCGAACGTGTTGAGCTTCCGGGAGGCGAAATCCACCCGGCATGGCGGCTGAGCTACGGCGACAGAAACGTGTTTGTGAAATGCAATGCACGCGAAATGTTGCCTATCTTTGCCGCTGAAGCCGATCAGTTGGCCTTACTTGCGCGCAGCCAGACCGTCAGGGTGCCGGAAGTTTATGGTGTAGGTAGCGACCGTGATTACAGTTTCCTCTTGCTCGAATATATCCCGCAAAAACCTCTGGATGCACATAATGCCTATGTTTTAGGCCAGCAACTTGCCGCATTGCATCAGTGGAGTGAACAACTGCAATTCGGTCTGGATTTCGATAATGAACTGGCGACAGTTCCGCAACCCAACAGCTGGCAACGGCGCTGGGCTGCCTTCTTTGCCGAGCAGCGCATTGGCTGGCAGCTGCAACTGGCTGCTGAAAAAGGGATGATATTTGGTAATATCGAAGATATCACCGCCATGGTTCATGCCCGCTTGCAGAATCATCAGCCGCAACCTTCACTTTTACACGGCGATTTATGGCCGCATAACTGTGGCTTATCTGATGATGGTCCGGTGATTTTTGACCCGGCCTGTTACTGGGGAGATCGGGAATGCGATTTGGCGATGCTGCCGTTATATCCGAATGTTCCGCCGCAATTATATGACGGTTATCAGAGTATAACGCCACTCCCTGACGACTTCATTTCGAGGCAACCGATCTACCAGTTATATTACCTGCTTAACCGCAGTAATTTATTCGGTGGCCAGCATCTTGTGGTGGCGCAACGCGCCATAGAAAGGCTGTTACACGAAGATATCAGTTAGCGGGATAAATATTTCAGCTCTGAACAAATAAGACCTGAAAACGTTAATATTCAGGCCTTATTTTTCATTTTCACAGAAACCCGTTATAAATATGTCGTCAAATTATCAGGCCATTAATCCTAATAATTTCAAAATGAAGTAGCCGATGACAGCGATGATAATTGGCAAAATATACAATGGAAAATACTGCACCAAAATCGTGTGTCGCGGTATCACGATACGCTCTTCAATTTGCGGACGTGTCCGGCCTTCAGCACCTTTCGCCTGTTCCAGAATAAGCTGATCCTGGATCCCTTCGCGAATGTGTTTTACCTGACGGGACATTCTCGCGCCGGAAGCCTGAAGTGCCAGCCCCACAAAAATCAGCCAGTAGATAATGAAGAACATGATGTTCGCGCTGGTGAAACCCTGCCCTAAAGCTGGCACCGGTGAGTTGTACCAAAAGACATTGAGAAACGAGGTATTGAACTTCACCATATCCACCATCACGTGGATGAAATCCAGCATGACCGCGTTGATGCCCTGCTCCGTCTTAGTGTGCTCGTTGATAAAATTCAGCAAAGAAATCAGCGTAGAAAGCAGCGCAGGGATAAAAATGATCCATCCCGCAATTCGTTTAATTACTGCCACACGTCCGGCTTGTTGGTACGTCATGAATTCCCCTTGTTAGGATACCTAAAGCAACGGCTAAGTTTACCCACAGAAAGCCTGCTCCGCCCAATGTTTTAATCAGTTAGCGTAACGCTGTACCGGGAACGTCCATCCTGTCCATTTTCACATCAGATTTCACCTGCATTCCCACCGATGTTAAAGTGGGTTTCTATTTATTGTGAGGGAGTCCGCTTTCATGGCTTATGTCCGCCCTGTTAATGCAGCAATTTTCGATATGGATGGTCTGTTAATTGATTCTGAACGGTTATGGACTCAGGCTGAGCTGGACGTTTTCAGTCGCCTGGGCGTTGATATTTCCCAGCGCCATTTGCTGCCGGATACGCTAGGTTTGCGTATCGATCAGGTGGTCAGGATGTGGTATCAGGCGCTTCCGTGGCAGGGTCCGGGTCAGGAAGAAGTGTCCTCAATGATTATTGCCCGCACGATTGAACTGGTAGAACAAACCCGGCCGTTACTGCCTGGCGTGAATCATGCCCTTGAGCTTTGCCGTGATCAGGGGCTGAAGATTGGTCTCGCGTCGGCATCACCGCTGTTTATGCTCGATACCGTGCTGGAAATGTTTAATTTACACTCCTTCTTTAAGGTTCGTGTTTCAGCGGAAAAGCTGCCTTACAGCAAACCGCATCCTGAGGTCTATCTGCTGGCTGCCGGAGAATTACAGGTTGATCCGCTCAACTGTGTGACGCTGGAAGATTCCTTTAATGGCATGATCGCCACCAAAGCCGCGCGTATGCGCTCGGTGGTGGTGCCGGACCATGAATACAGTGTGGATCCACGCTGGGCGCTTGCCGATGTCAAACTTTCTTCCCTCGAAGAATTGCGTGTGGCACACATCAGCTAAAATTTATGCGCAGCCGCTCATGCCGCTGCGCACCTTCTCTGCTTTCTCTCCTTTCCATATACCTTCTCTACGCATTTCTCCTGCCACAATTTTTGAAGCTTCGTTTAATTTCGTAAATCTTGAACTGACTCATAAAATAAATAAAACGTTATTTCATTTTTATTGAATTCGCATGTCAATGAACCTATGATTCCTGCAACAAGGACGAGCCGGGAGCTCTCCTGCTTCTGTACGCTGTCACTGCCACGCAACGGTCAGACTAGCCCGGTAAGTCCTCCTTGATATCGTCATTCATGAGAGGCACCGACATGCAAGTTCGTCAAAGTATCCACAGCGACCACGCGAAAACGCTTGATACCGCTGAATTACGCCGTGAATTCCTCATTGAGAAAATCTTTGAGAAAAATGCCTATACCATGACTTACAGCCACATCGACCGCATCATTGTCGGCGGCGTCATGCCCGCTGAAAAAACGGTATCCGTGGGTGATGAAGTCGGTAAACAGCTTGGTGTGAGCTATTTTCTTGAACGTCGCGAACTCGGCGTGATTAATATCGGCGGCCCGGGTCTGATCGTGGTTGACGGTACAACCTATGAAATCGGTCATGAAGAAGCGTTGTATGTCGGCAAAGGGGCAAAGCGGGTCGAGTTCAGCAGCGTTGATGCCTCCAGACCGGCCAAGTTCTACTACAACAGTGCGCCGGCACACACGACTTTCCCGAACAAAAAAATCACACTGGCGGAAGCCTCTCCGCAGACCATCGGCGATGCAGCTACCAGCAACCGCCGCACCATCAATAAATTCATCGTGCCCGACGTTCTGGAAACCTGTCAGCTGACCATGGGGCTGACCAAACTGGAAGAGGGGAGCCTGTGGAATACCATGCCTTGCCACACCCATGAACGTCGTATGGAAGTGTATTTCTACTTCAATATGGAAGCGGAAACTGCCGTGTTCCATATGATGGGGCAACCACAGGAAACCCGTCATTTATTAGTGCACAACGAGCAGGCTGTCATCTCTCCTAGTTGGTCAATTCACGCCGGAGTGGGTACCAAAAACTATACCTTCATCTGGGGTATGGTCGGTGAGAACCAGGTATTCGATGACATGGATCACGTCAAAGTCAGCGAACTGCGCTAACTCCCCCTTGCTCTGCCTTCACCGGCAGAGCAACTCATTTTTTATGGCGAACGCGCCGTTGCAAAAGAGACTCTGAATATGATCCTCCGTTCATTTGAATTAAGCGGCAAAGTCGCAATCGTCACCGGTTGCAATACCGGGCTGGGACAAGGCATGGCGCTGGGTCTCGCGCAGGCGGGATGCGATATTGTGGGCATTAACGTTTCCGCCCCTGAAGAAACTGAAAAAAAAGTCACCATGTTAGGCCGCCGTTTTCTCGATCTGAGGGCTGATCTGAGCACCATCACAGGCATTCCTGAGCTGATCGAGAAAGCAGTCGGGGAATTTGGTCATATCGATATTCTGATCAATAACGCCGGTATTATCCGCCGTGAAGATGCCATCGAATTCAGCGAGAAAAACTGGGATGATGTGATGAATGTGAACAGCAAAACGCTGTTCTTTATGTCTCAGGCCGTGGCGAAGCAGTTCATCAAACAGGGTAACGGTGGCAAAATTATAAATATTGCCTCTATGCTCTCGTATCAGGGGGGGATCAGGGTGCCTTCCTATACCGCGTCAAAAAGCGCAGTAATGGGTCTGACCCGACTGATGGCCAATGAATGGGCGAAGCATAACGTCAATGTGAATGCGATTGCGCCGGGGTATATGGCGACTAACAATACGGAACAGTTGCGCGCCGATGAAGAACGCAGCAAAGAAATCCTCGACAGAATCCCCGCCGGACGCTGGGGTCTGCCGGAAGATGTCATGGGGCCGGTAGTCTTTCTGGCATCGAAAGCCTCTGATTACGTTAATGGTTACACCATTGCCGTCGATGGTGGTTGGCTCGCGCGTTAAGGGCAGAATAAGTGACACCAGAAAGGCGTATTCTTATACGCTTTTTTGTTTTTTATCAGTCCGTTGACAATTAGTTACAGGGCATCTCTTCCAAGATTGTGACAGTTTCACTTATACTGGATAAAATAACAGTTATCCAGTTCGGACGCGTCATGACGGCGGAAGGCCATCTCATTTTCTCAATTGCCTGTGCAGTATTTGCTAAGAAGGCCCAGCTTTCTCCCGAACTGGCGCATGGTGACTGGTGGCACATCATTCCAGGGTCTTTGCTTACCTGTCTGCTGCCCGATATTGATCACCCCAAATCGGTGCTGGGCCAGCGTCTCAAATGGTTGTCGGCCCCCATCGCCCGGGCTTTTGGTCACCGTGGATTCACTCACAGTTTGCTGGCGGTGGCTGGAGGGATTTTCCTGCTACGCACTCATTTCCCTCACGACTGGGTGATCCCCGCTGATGCTTTCCACGCCATGATTATCGGTTACCTGAGCCATATCCTGGCAGATATGCTGACGCCTGCAGGAGTGCCGCTGCTCTGGCCTTGTCGATGGCGTTTCCGGCTACCGCTGATTAACAGCCAGAAAAGTAATCAACTCGAGCGCACGCTCTGCCTTATGCTGGTCGGCCTGACGCTTTTCTGGCCAGACTGGACGCCCATCATTGGTGCAATAAATCCTGACTTTTTTAATCACATCCTGAAATTATTCATCTGAATAGCATGAAATATTGCCGATATGATGAAAATTAATACAAACACCAACAAAAAGTTATAATGAATTCCTTTTGGATATAAATACTCAGACCCTCAAACTGATATTCTGCCCCCCAATGCTTTGGGATGGTGCAGTCCTTTTCCGGAAACACCCGTTTCATTTATCAAAATTATAAGTTTGGAGTCTGGTATGAATCTTCCGCTCGTTCTTAACGTAGTGGTTTTCGTTGCCCTGCTTTTGCTGCTGGCACAAACCCGCCACAAGCAATGGAGCCTGGCAAAAAAAGTTTTACTGGGTCTGGCTATGGGTGTCGTATTTGGCCTGGCTTTACAGCTGATCTACGGTTCCGATGATCCGGTACTAAAAACCTCAATTACCTGGTTCAATATTGTCGGTAACGGCTACGTCCAGTTGCTGCAAATGATCGTCATGCCGCTGGTTTTCGTCTCTATTCTGAGCGCGGTAGCGAAACTGCATAACGCGTCATCGCTGGGGAAAATCAGCTTCCTGACCATCGGTACCCTGCTGTTCACCACACTGATCGCTTCTCTGGTGGGTATCTTCGTGACGGGCCTGTTCGGCCTCACCGCTGACGGCCTGGTACAGGGTACGCAGGAAACGGCGCGACTGACGGCAATTCAGTCTAACTATGTCGGCAAAGTGGCTGACCTGAGCGTGCCTCAGTTGATCCTTTCCTTTATACCTAAGAACCCGTTTGCTGATCTGACAGGCGCAAGTCCGACATCAATCATCAGCGTCGTGATCTTCGCAGCCTTCGTTGGTGTAGCCGCCCTGCAACTGGTGAAAGATGATGCAGAAAAAGGTCCGCGCATTCTGGCCTTTATCGATACCCTGCAGGCATGGGTGATGAAGTTGGTGCGTCTGGTCATGAAACTGACCCCGTACGGGGTACTGGCTCTGATGACCAAAGTGGTCGCCGGCTCGAACATTCAGGACATCATTAAACTCGGCAGCTTTGTGGTCGCGTCTTACCTGGGTCTTGGCATTATGTTTGTTGTTCACGCGATACTGCTGTCGTTCACCGGTGTTAATCCGGCGAAATTCTTCCGTAAAGTCTGGCCGGTGCTGACTTTTGCCTTCACCAGCCGTTCAAGTGCCGCGACCATCCCGCTGAGCGTTGAAGCGCAAACACGCCGTCTGGGTATTCCTGAATCTATCGCCAGCTTTGCGGCATCGTTCGGGGCAACGATTGGTCAGAACGGCTGTGCAGGTCTGTATCCAACCATGTTGGCCGTCATGGTTGCGCCAACCGTCGGCATCGACCCGTTTGATCCGGTATGGATTGCAACATTAGTGGGTATTGTTACCCTGAGCTCTGCCGGTGTTGCCGGTGTGGGTGGTGGTGCGACATTTGCAGCCCTGATCGTGTTGCCAGCCATGGGCCTGCCGGTTACGCTGGTTGCCCTGCTGATTTCTGTTGAGCCGCTGATTGATATGGGCCGTACCGCGCTGAATGTCAGCGGTTCAATGACGGCAGGCACTATCACAAGTCAGTTGCTGAAACAGACGGATAAAGCGGTGATGGATGCTGAAGAAACGGCTGAGCTGGCTCACCGTTAATTTCAGATTGCTGCAAACAAAAAACCGAAGCCAGTGGCTTCGGTTTTTTTATGTCTGAAATTCCGCAATCACTCAGAACGCGATTATTCAGAACGGATAGTCGTGAAAACCGATTTGCTCTGAAATATTCCGCGCGGCAGTATGCAGCATTTCTACGTAATGACTTTTGCTTTCTTCGGAGAAACGAATCGTCGGGAAAGAAATACTCAAACCAGCAATCACCACGCCAAAGCGGTCGAATACCGGAACTGCGATACAACGAAGCCCTTGTTCCTGCTCTTCATTGTCTTCGCCGAAACCCTGCGCACGAACCTGATCCAGCGCAGTCTGCAAATCGGCAGCATTCATGATGGTATTTTCAGTACTGCGGGTAAATTCAATTTCCTGCAACAGCGCGCTGACTTCTGCTTTATCGCCCCACGCCAGCAGCACTTTACCGATTGCGGTGGTGTGCAGCGGATTGCGGCGACCAATACGCGAATGCATGCGCAGGTTGTACATCGAATCAATTTTATGGATGTAGACAATCCCGTCTTCATCCAGTGCACCGAGGTGGATCGTTTCGCGGGTCAGACGGGACAATTCGCGCATCTGAATATCAGCGCTGCGGATCAGATCGACGTTTTGCAACGCTTTGGCACCCAGTTCAAACAACTTGAGCGTCAGGGAATATTTCTCTGATTCTCCTTCCTGCGCGACATAACCCAGGGATTTCATGGTCTGAAGAAAACGGTAGACCGTACTTTTAGACATCATTACGCGCTGAGAAAGTTCAGTAATGCCAATCTCACGCTCTTCCCCCAACGCCTGTAAAATGCCAAAAACTTTCAGGACTGAGGAGACGGAATCGGGTTGCTTATCAAGATCTGCGATAGCCATAGGGTGTATTACCTGCTCGCGTTGAGTTTGTTTCAAAAAAAATAGAACGTGGTTTTTATTATACTGGCAAGCATCGCTGAGAAGCAATCAACCCATTGATCAAGAATGTAAGAACTGTTAAGCCAGTTTCATTCCCGACAGAGAGATAAAAAATTCATTACATCATGTGACAATTGTCACTTTACGTTAATTAGCGTAGTAATATTCCCCTCCCTGATGACTACGCACTGACAGAACTCATGACTTCTACACCTGCTGACGGATTACCCATTCCACAACGATATGGTGCCATTCTGGCCATTGCGCTGGGTATTACCGTTTCTGTACTGGATGGCGCTATCGCTAATGTCGCACTGCCCACCATCGCTAATGATTTCCATGCCAGCCCGGCAACCTCTATCTGGGTGGTTAACGCCTATCAGCTGGCGATCACGATTTCTCTGCTTTCTCTGGCGTCACTGGGCGACATATTTGGCTACCGCCGCATTTACCAGACGGGTTTGCTGGTATTTAGTATCACCTCGCTCTTTTGCGCCTTGTCGGATTCACTGATGACACTGACTGTCGCCCGTGTGTTACAAGGTTTCGGTGCGGCAGCGATCATGAGTGTAAATACCGCGCTGATACGTATTATTTATCCGCAGCGTTTCTTAGGACGTGGCGTCGGTATTAATGCACTTATCGTTGCCGTCTCGGCAGCGGCCGGACCCACCATTGCCGCCGGTATTCTGTCGGTGGCCTCCTGGCAATGGCTGTTTGCCATCAACGTTCCGATTGGTATTGTGGCTCTGATACTCGGTCTGAAGTTTTTACCGGCGAACTCGACGCGAAGTCAGGGTCAGCGTTTTGATATCATCAGCAGCGTGATGAATGCCCTGACCTTTGGCCTGCTGATCAGCGCCATCAGTGGATTTGCGCAAGGTCAGAGCCCTATGTTGATCCTGAGCGAAGTCATTGCCCTCCTGATCATCGGCTGGTTCTTCGTACGCCGTCAGCTTTCCCAGCCTTTCCCGCTGCTGCCGATCGATTTATTGCGCATTCCTATTTTCAGTATGTCTCTGGGTACTTCGCTGTGTTCTTTCAGCGCCCAGATGCTGGCTTTTGTTTCACTGCCCTTCTTCCTGCAAAACACTCTCGGTCTGAATTCCGTGGAAACAGGCCTTCTGCTCACGCCGTGGCCGCTGGCGACGATGGTGATGGCGCCGATCGCCGGCCGTCTGGTTGAGCGCTTCCATCCGGGAATGCTGGGCGGGATTGGTCTGATCGTGTTCTCATTCGGGCTCTTTTCCCTGTCATTACTGCCATCAGAGCCTTCGCATCTGAACATTATCTGGCGCATGTTGCTGTGTGGTGCCGGCTTTGGGTTATTCCAGTCGCCGAATAATCACACAATCATCAGTTCAGCCCCGCGAAACCGTAGTGGCGGCGCGAGCGGACTGCTGGGCACTGCGCGTCTTTTGGGTCAGACAACCGGCGCGGCGATGGTTGCTCTGATGTTTAACCTGTTCCCGCAGCATGGCACTCACGCATCACTGATCCTTGCAGGAATGCTGGCCGGAACCGGCGCGCTGGTCAGTTTACTGAGGATGACGCAGAAAACCAGCAGCCAGAAGGAATCGGAAAACCTGAAATCCTGATATGAAAAAGCCCGGCAGAGTAGCCGGGCTTTTTGTTCAGCATTGCTTGAAATAAATTACTTGATGTATGCACCACTGCGCAGCGCTTCGATACGCTTGTCGAGTGGCGGGTGGGACATAAACAGCTCGCTGAATGACTTCGATTTACCGTTGATGCAAAACGCCATCATGCTCCCCGCTTCCTGCGGTTCATGACTGGTTTTAAGGCGCTGCAACGCAGCAATCATTTTTTCACGGCCCACCAGTTTTGCAGAACCGGCATCCGCATGGAATTCACGGTGACGTGAGAACCACATCGTGATGATGCTGGCCAAAATACCGAAGACCAGTTCAAGCACGGTCGCCACGGCAAAATAAATCAGCGGATTGCCGTTACTGCTCTCTTCGCCATCACGGTTGCCGGAAAGGAAGCCCGAGGCCACCTGCGCAATAATACGTGAAATGAAGATCACGAAGGTATTCACGATCCCCTGAATCAGCGTCATGGTTACCATATCGCCGTTCGCAATGTGGCTGATTTCATGGGCGATAACCGCCTCGGCTTCGTCCTGACTCATGCTTTGCAGCAATCCGGTGCTCACCGCCACCAGAGAGGCATCGCGACGTGCGCCCGTGGCGAAGGCGTTAATATCGGGTGCGTGATAAATCGCGACCTGTGGCATCGCAATGCCCGCCTGCTGAGACTGGCGACGCACGGTGTCCATCAACCAGCGCTCAGTTTCGTTACGCGGCTGCTCAATGACTTCCCCCCCCACTGAGCGTAACGCCATCCATTTCGACATCAGTAATGAGACAATTGCGCCACCGAAGCCAAATAGCCCGGCCATGATCATCAGCCCCGGCACGCTGCTGTGCTGAATGCCGGTCAGGCTAAGTACCAGCCCGAATACCAGCATAACGGCCAGGTTAGTCAGCAGGAACAACGCTATACGCATCATAAAATTTCACTTCCTCATTGTTACTTCATTGTTATTAGCGAGTCATACCACCGGCACATAGCATGCCGGGCTGTACTGATCCTATGGGCTTCTTATCAGGATTCAAGACTCCATGCGTTCTGAAGGCCTGAATTCACAATACTTTACATTTTGAAGCGTTTGCTTTTACAGACAGGGCTGAAATACCGATGTTATTCAGAAAAACACCGCATAAAAAATCTATGGTCACCCCCTTTTTTGCAACGTTGATTTTGATTTATGATGGGCTTGCTTAAATCTATACGGCGTCT
>NZ_JABAED010000022.1:0-90207 GCF_023701875.1 Rahnella sp. CG8 | reverse complement strand
AAAACATCACCTCAACAGGAGTTAAAGATGGCAAAAGTACTGGTTCTCTATCATTCCATGTATGGTCATATTGAAACGATGGCGCAAAGTGTTGCAGAAGGCGCACGCAGCGTTCCAGGTGTTGAAGTCACAATAAAACGCGTCCCTGAAACCATGCCTGAAGAAGCCTTTAAGGCTGCCGGTGGTAAAACCGGTCAGACGGCAGAAGTCGCTTCCCCCGCAGAACTCGCTGATTACGATGCCATCATCTTCGGCACACCGACCCGATTCGGTAACATGACTGGCCAGATGCGCACTTTCCTTGATCAGACCGGCGGCCTGTGGGCCAAAGGCGCACTGGCAGGCAAAGTCGCCAGTGTATTCAGCTCGACCGGCACCGGCGGCGGTCAGGAAATGACCATTACGTCAACCTGGACCACCCTCGCCCACCACGGCATGATTATCGTTCCAATCGGTTACACCACACCTGAACTGTTCGATATTTCTCAGGTTCGCGGCGGTACACCTTATGGTGCCACCACCATCGCCGGTGGCGACGGCTCGCGCCAGCCGAGCGCAGAAGAACTACGGATTGCCGTACATCAGGGCAAACATGTGGCGACCATCGTCAGTAAACTGGTCAGCTAAATAACCGCGTAAAATAAGGCGCAGAATTCTGCGCCTTAAATTCCTTACAGGCCTGTTAAAGCACGCCACGCCCCTCTGAAAACAGCCCTGCTCTACTTGTAAATTCATTACATGTATCAATAGCTTCTGCGTTTTCTGATTGTTCCCAGGAATCAGTTTGGAGACTTTGGTTTGTTTCTAAACTGTTAGCGTCTTTTACAAAAATCGCCGGGTTTTCTTTAATTCCTTTTACTAAGCACGTCATCACAAGTTCCTTTAGTAATTTCAGCTGTCTTTTCTACGACTAAAAAAAACGGCCCTTGCGGACCGTTTTGTCTCTGACGGAGATTACGCCGGTTTTGCTTATTTACCACGCGACGCAATAATGTTTTCGGCCACATTGCGCGGTGCCTCGGCATAGTGATTGAACTCCATGCTGTAGGTTGCACGACCTTGCGACATCGACCGCAAAACGGTGGAATAACCGAACATTTCAGACAGCGGCACTTCGGCTTTGATAATTTTACCGCCACCGCCCGCGATTTCTTCCATGCCCTGCACCGTACCGCGACGCGACGATAAATCGCCCATCACGCCACCGGCATACTCTTCCGGCGTTTCCACTTCCACTTTCATCATCGGTTCCAGAATCACCGGATCGGCACGTTTCGCCGCTTCTTTGAAACCAAAGATCGCCGCCATTTTGAACGCCATTTCCGAGGAATCGACCTCGTGATAGGAACCAAAGGTCAGCGTCACTTTCACATCGACCACCGGATAACCGGCCAGAATGCCGTTGTTCAGCGCTTCCGTGACCCCTTTTTCAACCGCAGGGATATAGTCGCGCGGCACCACGCCACCTTTGGTCGCATCCACAAACTCAAAACCTGTGCCTGCCGGCAATGGTTCGAGCGTGAAGACCACGTGGCCGTACTGACCTTTACCACCGGACTGACGCACAAACTTCCCTTCGACATCTTTCACCGTTTTGCGCACCGTTTCACGGTACGTTACCTGCGGTTTGCCGATGTTGGCTTCCACGCCGAACTCCCGTTTCATACGGTCGACGATGATTTCCAGATGCAATTCGCCCATACCGGAAATGATCGTCTGGCCGGATTCCTCATCGGTGCGGATACGGAACGACGGGTCTTCTGACGCCAGCCGTGACAGCGCGATGCCCATTTTCTCCTGATCGGCTTTAGTCTTCGGCTCGATGGCCTGCGAAATCACCGGATCCGGGAACTCCATGCGCACCAGCGTAATGATGTCCGAAGGATCACACAGTGTTTCACCCGTCGTCACATCTTTCAGCCCCACACAGGCGGCGATATCACCAGCACGAATTTCGTCAATCTCGATACGGTCATTGGCATGCATCTGCACGATACGGCCAATACGTTCCTTCTTGCCGCGCACCGGGTTATACACGCTGTCGCCTTTTTTCAGCACGCCGGAATAAACACGGACAAACGTCAGCTGGCCGACATACGGGTCAGTCATCAGTTTGAATGCCAGCGCCGAAAACTTCTCGTTGTCATCAGAGTGACGGAAAACGTCGTTACCGTCTTCGTCTGTACCCGCCACCGGTGGAATATCCAGCGGAGAAGGCATCAGTTCGATCACGGCATCGAGCATGCGCTGCACGCCTTTATTCTTGAACGCACTGCCGCACAGCATCGGCTGGATTTCACCGGCGATAGTGCGCAGACGCAGCCCTTCGGTAATTTCATCCTCAGTCAGCGTGCCTTCTTCGAGATATTTATCCATCAGCGCGTCATTAGCTTCAGCGGCTGCCGACACCATTTTCTCGCGCCATTCTTCTGCCAGAGCCTGCAATTCTGCCGGGATCGCTTCATAGGTAAAGGTCATACCTTGTGTCGCGTCATCCCATAAAATGGCGCGCATTTTGCGCAAATCCACCACGCCGGTGAAATGCTCTTCTATACCGATCGGAATGACAATCGGCACCGGATTGGCTTTCAGCCGGTCCACCATCATCTGGCGGACACGGAAGAAATCTGCGCCCTGACGGTCCATTTTGTTGACGAACGCCAGACGCGGCACTTTGTATTTATTGGCCTGACGCCAGACGGTTTCAGACTGTGGCTGCACGCCGCCCACGGCGTCGTACACCATCACCGCACCGTCGAGAACGCGCATGGAACGCTCCACCTCAATGGTGAAATCCACGTGCCCCGGGGTGTCGATAATGTTAATGCGGTGCTCATCGAAGGAGTGATCCATCCCGCGCCAGAAACAGGTCACGGCGGCTGACGTAATGGTAATGCCGCGTTCCTGTTCCTGAGCCATCCAGTCTGTGGTCGCACCGCCGTCATGCACTTCTCCCAGCTTATGATTCATGCCGGTATAGAAAAGAATACGCTCGGTGGTGGTGGTTTTACCTGCGTCGATGTGTGCTGAGATACCGATATTGCGGTAGCGCTCGATTGGCGTTTTGCGAGCCATATAACGTCCTTACTGGTTGATGGCTAAGTTGGCGGAGAGTGGTTTTCACGTCCCGTCACAAAGTAATGAGTACTAAACTTCTTAATGCGGAGAGTATACTACAATTGTACGTGTATATTCGTACAATAAATTTATTCTATCGATGAAATTGGTCAGAGGCCGTCGCGTTGTACAGCAGCAGAGGGATAGGCTATATTGCGCGGCCGCCGATGAGCGTCGTTAAAGTAAAGGAACAATATGATAGCCAACCATCCTGAGCGCGAGCAGATCCGCCTCGAAAATGTTCTGACTGCGCTGGGTAATCCGTTACGTCTGGCCGTGGTGCGCACCCTGGCAAAAGGTGGCGAGCATCCTTGCGGAACCTTATTACAGGGCCTGTCAAAATCGACGCTGACGCACCACTGGCGCGTATTGCGTGACAGCGGCGTTATCTGGCAGCGCCCTGACGGTCGTGCCAATTTGCTTTCGCTGCGCCGCGAAGATCTGGATGCCCGCTTCCCCGGCCTGCTCGATTCCCTGCTCAGCGCCATCGAATCCGACGGCATTACACTGGAATCCACCCAGAAACACATTTCCGAGCAGCACCTTTAATGAGCCGTCAGTTGCGATTTTACAAGATCGCAAAACGTATTGATTATAGCCGATGAATGGCTGTCTTCGCGCCGCGCGAGATATAACGGTGCGCTGAGTTGTGTCGCGGCGTCCAGCGGCAAAAATATCACCCCGTCCCCGCCCAGCCGGGTCATGGATTCCGGCACAATAGAAATCCCCAGTCCGGCGCCGACCAGGCTCAGACAAGAGGTTAAACGTGGCGCTTCCTGCACGATATGCGGACTGAAACCGGCACGCACATACGCCGCCAGTATGGCATCGTACAATCCCTGACCGGCGCGACGGCGGTATAATACAAAAGGCTCGTTACTCAGATCTTCGAGTCTGAGTGGCTGACTGGCTGGTTGCGACGCCAGTTTGTGTCCGGCCGGAACCGCCACCCACATCGGTTCCTCCAGTACCTTTTCCATCTCTAACTCCGGCATATCTTTGACCCGCATGCGCACAAAAGCGACATCCAGCTCGCCCGCCACCACGGCGGCCAGCAATTCGCCACTGCCACTTTCCTCAAGCTGAGTGCTGACGGCCGGATAAATTTCCCGATAACGGCGCAACAGCGCGGGCACAAAAGTATGCAGCGCGGCCGAGCTGGTGAAACCGATGCGGATCCGACCCTGTTCGCCCTGCGCGGCACGGTGCATGGCAGCGCTGAGCTGAGCGGCACGTGCCAGCACGGCACGGGCTTCCTGCACTAACACTTCACCCGCTTCGGTCGGGATCACCCCACGCGGCAAGCGTTGTAATAAAGGGATGCCAAATTCCTGCTCCAGTCCCTGTAACAGGCGCGTCAGCGGCGGCTGTTGAATAAACAGCAATTCTGCGGCGCGGGTAATGCTGCCCGCTTCCACCACGGTAACAAACGCATTCAGACGTTTCAGTTCAATCATAACCATACCTTCAGGGTATCTTTAGCCATTAATAAATGCATTAGACATCATGGCACATCCACGCGCATGATCCTTAACAGAATTTACGCCTCTGGCGGCTTTGGATTACTTTTGAGGGAGAGTGTGAAAATGTCAGCGCAAACGCAGGAAAAATTAATGCCTGAGACAGAAGAAAATACCGCGCCACAACCCGATTGCAGGCAACTGTTTATGGGCTTTTTCGTCCTTGGCCTGACCGGTTTCGGTGGCGTGCTGCCGATGGCGCGACACATGCTGGTGGATAAACGCCACTGGCTGACCGCCGCTCAGTTCACCGAGTTGCTCGGGTTGTGCCAGTTTTTACCCGGCGGCAACATCATTAACCTGTCGGTCGCGCTGGGGATGGAGTTCCGCGGATTACGCGGCGCATTATCGGCGCTACTCGGGCTTATTCTCGCGCCGACGATTTGTGTGGTGCTGCTCGGCCTTGTGTATGCACGTTATCAGAATGAACCGCTGGTGGAACATCTGTTCGCCGGGATGGCGGCGGCGGCGGCCGGTTTACTGCTCTCGACCGGCATCAAAATGCTCGCTCCTTTGCGGGGGAAATGGCTGCAACTTTTGCTGGTTGCCGTCGGCGTAATGGCAATTGCCGTGTTCCGGATCCCGATGCTGCCGGTCATGCTGGTGCTGGCCCCGGTCAGTATTTTCATCTGTGCGAGGAGTAAATTCTGATGCCAGTTTTACTTTCTCTTGCCCTGTTATTTACCGAACTTTCCGTGCTGGCATTTGGTGGCGGAAATACCGTTCTGCCCGAGATGCAACGTGCAGTGGTGCAGGTGCATCACTGGATGAGTGCGCAGGAGTTCAGTGCGCTGTTCGCCCTGGCACAGGCCGCTCCCGGCCCGAATATGATGATCGTGCCGCTGATTGGCTGGCAGGTTGCCGGATGGTCAGGATTGCTGGTGTCTTCTCTGGCAAAATTTGGTCCGTCGTCAATCATTACACTTGTCGTGATGGGCGGCTGGAAACGTTACAAAGACCGTCCGTGGCGGCAGATAGTGCAACGCGGGCTGGTGCCGGTGACTGTCGGGCTGGTGGTGTCGAGCGGATTACTGATCGCCAAAGCCTCAGCCACCACGCTGACGCTTGCGGGGGTGATCGCCTTGTGTACCCTGCTGGCGCTCAGTAAGCGTATCCACCCGTTATGGGTACTGGCCGTTGGCGCGGTGCTCGGACTGGCATTCGGCTGACATCATTGCGAAGCAGATCGCAACATTCAGCTGGCAAATAGGTTATTGATTGGGAATTGAGTTCTTCTATAGTTATCAACCATTAAGGACGATGATGAAAATCAAACCTCTGAGCCTTGCTGTCGCTGCCCTGCTGCTTTCCTCACCTTCTGTTTTTGCCGCCGATAATCAACCGGAACTTAGCCAGCGCGAAGTGACGCTGCTGACTGTCGACGGCTTACAGTTCAAAGATCTCGATCATTCCGGGAAACTGGAACCTTATGAAGACTGGCGACTGACGCCGGAAGAACGAGCAGCGGATCTGGTGAAACGCATGACGCTGGAGGAAAAAGCCGGGGTGATGATGCATGGCTCGGCACCGACGGCCAACAGCCCGATCGGCGCAGGCACGCATTATGACATGGCAGCGGCGGAAAAGATGATTGCCGGCGCGAAGGTCAACAGCCTGATCACCCGGCTTTCGGCGAACGACCCCGCCATGATGGCGGAAGAAAACAATAAACTGCAGCAGATTGCCGAAAAGACGCGCCTGGGTATTCCGGTCACCGTCAGCAGCGACCCGCGTAACTCATTCGAGTATCTGGTCGGTGCGAGTACCTCTTCCGGTAAATTCACCCAGTGGCCGGAAACCTTAGGACTGGCGGCGATTGGCAATGAGAAACTCACCCGCCGTTACGCCGATATCGTCCGTCAGGAATATCTGGCCGTCGGTATCCGTGAGGCACTTTCACCGCAAGCCGATCTGGCAACAGAGCCGCGCTGGGCGCGTATCAGTGGCACCTTCGGCGAAGATCCGACACGGGTGCATAACATGGTGCGGGGTTATATCGAAGGGATGCAAAACGGTCCTGACGGACTAAATCAGGGCAGCGTGATTTCCGTGGTCAAACACTGGGTCGGCTATGGCGCGGCTGAGAACGGTTTTGACAGCCATAACGTCTACGGCAAAAACGCCGTCTTCCCCGGCAATAATCTCAAAGAACACATCTATCCGTTTACCGGCGCGTTTGAAGCCAAGGTCGCCAGCGTCATGCCGACATATTCAATCCTGAAAAATGTTTCCGTGGACGGCAAACCGCTCGAACAGGTCGGTGCCGGATTCAGTCATCAGTTGCTGACCGACATTCTGCGCGGACAATACGGTTTCAAAGGCGTCATTCTCAGCGACTGGCTGATCACCAGCAATTGCGAAAACGAATGCCTGAACGGTTCGCCGGAAGGTAAAGAACCGGTGCCCGGTGGCATGTCGTGGGGTGTCGAGAATCTGACGCCGCAGCAGCGTTTCGTGAAGGCGGTGCTGGCGGGTGTCGATCAGTTTGGCGGCGTGACCGACTCACAGTTGCTGGTCAGCGCAGTGCATGAAAAGCAACTGACTGAACAGCGCCTGGATGAATCTGTTGTGCGTATTCTTGAGCAAAAATTCCAGACCGGACTGTTTGAAA
The DNA here is from genome assembly GCF_023701875.1 of Rahnella sp. CG8. Taxonomy (NCBI): domain Bacteria; kingdom Pseudomonadati; phylum Pseudomonadota; class Gammaproteobacteria; order Enterobacterales; family Yersiniaceae; genus Rahnella; species Rahnella sp. CG8. The sequence goes on along the minus strand of NZ_JABAED010000022.1, from coordinate 82,959 downwards.
ATCCGTATGTCGATGTGCAGAAAGCCACCCAAACCGTCGGGCGCGCTGACTGGCAAAAAGAAGCCAATTCGGCGCAGGGACATTCACTGGTATTGCTGCAAAACACCGATGATGTGTTACCGCTGAAAAAAGGCAAAAAGATCTGGCTGTACGGCATAGCACCGCAGGCCGCGACGGCAGCCGGTTTTACCGTGGTGGATGCGCCGGAGAAAGCCGATATTGCGCTGATCCGCGCCCATGCCCCGTACGAGCAACCGCATAAAGCCTGGTTCTTTGGCAAGCGCCATCACGAAGGCTCGCTGGCCTTTACCGGTGACAACGCGGATTATCAGGCGATCGTGAAAGCCAGCAAAGCAGTGCCGACAATCGTCACCGTTTATCTCGACCGTCCGGCGATCCTGACCAACGTGAAGGACAAAGCGAAAGTGATTATCGGCAATTTCGGTGTCAGCGATACCGTTTTGTTTACGCGCCTGACCAGCACCGAAGCCTATACCGGTAAGCTGCCGTTTGAACTGCCATCGTCTGAAGAAGCCGTGCTCAGACAACAGTCCGATATGCCACATGACAGCGAAAATCCGCTGTTTGATATTGGCTTTGGTCTGGCGCGTTAAGCCCTGTTAACCGGTGACCCGCGCCAGCACAAAACCGTCCCAGCCTTTGCTGCCGACGGTTTGCAGCGCGGTCGCTGATAAACGCGGTTCCTGTTCAATCATCTCAATAAAGCGACGCACACCCTGCACCCGGGCGTCGTCGCTGTGCGGATCCACCACCGCGCCGTCCCGCACCACATTATCGCCAATAATTAATGTCCCCGGTTTCGACAATTTCAGTGCCCATTCCAGATAAAGCGGATTGCTGGGTTTATCGGCATCAATAAAAATCAGGTCAAACGGCGCTTCCGCCGCGAGCGTGGGCAAGGTTTCTGACGCAGGCCCGGTGTGTAAGGTAATTTTATCCTGCAAACCGGCCAGCTCAATGTTGGTTTGTGCGATGCGCGCATGATGCGGATCGGCTTCCAGCGTCACGACTTTTCCGAGCGCCGGTAACGCCCGCGCCAGCCAGATAGTGCTGTAAGCGCCGAGCGTGCCGATTTCTAAGACTTTCTGTGCGCTGATGATTTGGGCGAACAGCGCCAGTAATTTTCCCTGATTGGGTGCTACATCGTGTGCGGGTAAACCGGCCTGATGATTGTTTTTCAGTACCTGATCCAGAACCGGATCGCCGTCCACTAAATGACTCACCAGATAGTTGTCAACCGCTGCCCATTTCCTGCTGTATTCCTCCGGACTCCCCTGACCCATTTTCGCCTCCCGGCCGTGAATTTTACATAGAGAACATGATTAAAAAACTCACTATTAACCCTAATCACTTCCGGCCATTTTGCTCAGATTTTTATTACTGTGATTAAAAAACCCTCGTTTTCATCAGGTTAAAAATGCGTCACTTCACATTTTTGGCGTAAAGTTCCCTTGAATTTGTAAAATAATAATGATAACAATTATCATTAAGTTTAACATCCGTCACGTTTCGGTTAAGTGACTGCCCTTCGCACGTCACGCTTTTGTGCGGAACACATGTTGGCTTTTGGGTTTATTACACACGCATCAATTAATCACTCAATCATTATTGAGTTATTTATAGGGATTATGAATATGTTGTTGGCTTTCCCCCTCAAACGCTCGGTGCTTATGTGCGCGCTGGCAATGCCGGTTGCCTCAATGGCTGCTGAAGACACCGTCATTGTCAAAGCCGCGCCTGCGGATACCGCCGATGCTCCGACGCAGGGTTACAGCGCGAAAACCAGTAAAAGTGCGACCAAAACGGATCAGCCGCTGATCACCACCGGTCAGGCCGTTTCTGTTGTGACCCGTCAGCAAATGACTGACCAGAACGCCACCACGGTTAACGCTGCACTGAACTACACGCCAGGCGTATTCACCAACTTTGCCGGCGGCGCAACGCGTTATGACACCATTTCCCTGCGCGGTTTCCACGGCGGTGACGTCAACAACACCTTCCTCGATGGCCTGCGGATCCTGAGCGATGGCTCGACCTATAACTCCATTCAGGTTGATCCGTGGTTCCTGGAACGTATTGATGTGGTGAAAGGACCGTCTTCTGCGCTTTACGGCCAGAGCATTCCCGGCGGTGTGGTGGTGGAATCCACCAAGCGCCCGCAGTTTGCTGAAGAAGGTCACTTCCAGCTTTCCGGTGGCACGCAAAACACCAAAGGCGGCGCGTTCGATTACACCAACGCCATCAACGATCAGCTGGCATTCCGTCTGACCGGGATGACCCGCAGCAGCGATACGCAATACGATCACCAGCGTGAAGAGCGTTACGCGATTTCGCCACAGTTGCTGTGGACGCCGGATGAAAATACCTCGCTTTTACTGCGCGCATATCTGCAAAAAGATCCGTCCGGTGGCTACCACGCCGCGGTTCCGGCTGACGGCAGCCTCTACGGGCAGAAACTGAGCCGGGGTTTCTTCGATGGCGAAAGCACCCGCAACCAGTTCAAACGCTGGGAGCAAATCTACAGCTACGAATTCCAGCACGCGTTTAACGACGTCTGGTCATTCCGCCAGAATGCCAACTACACCCATTCCAACACCGAACTGGATCAGGTGTATCAGGCGGGCTGGAATGCAGATCGTACTGAGATGAGTCGTTATTATTCCGGTGAGAAGTCCTCGCTGGATACTTTTGCGATTGATAACCAGCTCGAAGCGGATTTCGCGACCGGCGAACTGGCACATAAAGTGGTGATCGGTTTCGATTACTCCCACTTTATCAATGATGTGAAATCTGACGCTGCTTACGCTGAAAACCTCAACCCGTACACTGGCGTTGGCGGTGATGCACTGGATTATTACAGTCATAAACGCGGTAAAAACCGTTATGAGCAGATGGGTACCTATCTGCAAGATGAGATGAACTGGAACAAATGGTATCTGACCCTGTCAGGCCGTTACGACACGCTAAAAACCTCCAGCCGCAGTTACGAAAGCATCTACGGCACCACCAGCAACAGCGAACGTAAAGACAGTCATTTCAACAGCCGCGCTTCCCTGCTGTACGCCTTTGACAGCGGCATTTCACCGTACGTCAGCTACAGCCAGGCGATGACGCCATCTGCCCTGCCAGGCGCTGACGGCACGCTGCTGAAACCGATGCAGAGTGAGCAATACGAAGCCGGGATCAAATACCAGCCGGTCGGCACTTCCGATATGTACACCGCGGCGCTGTATGATCTGACGCAAAAAGACGTGGGTAACCGCGTGGTAGTCGGCAGCTACTACGAGCCGGCAGGTAAAATCCGCTCACAGGGTCTGGAGCTGGAAGCTAAGAAACAGGTTACCGAACGCTTTAACGTGATGGCCGGTTACACCTACAACAAAGTGCGTATCCGTGATGCGGCTGAGAACAACGGCAACACGCCGTATGTGACGCCAAAACAAATGGCTTCCATCTGGGGTCAGTACAACACGCCGATTGGTGTGGATATGGGTGCAGGTGTGCGTTACATCGGCACACAATGGGCGGATAACGAAAACACCCGCCACATGCCTTCTGCCACGCTGGTTGATGCGTCACTGCGTATGAATCTGGTGCAGTTCAATCCGCAACTGAAAGGCGCGTATGTGCAGCTGAATGCTAACAACCTGTTCGACAAGAAATATGTCGCAGCCTGTTACGGCACCAGCTACTGCTACTGGGGTCAGGAACGTACCGTGGTTGCTACGGTAGGGTATGATTTCTGATAGATTTTTCAGCGCCTCCCCCTGCGAAGGGGGAGGTCTGTGAATCGCCCGGATACGGTTTATTCTTCTGCAAGATTCAGCCGCGCCTTCAGCGCTTTCTTCGCACTTTCCAGCAACGCATCTGAAACCTCACGATCAGGCTCACAACGTGCCAGCGACAAACTGCCCATCAGTTCCGCACTGACCGATATCGCCTGCGTTTGCGGGTCGTCCACGCCCATCTCTGTCAGCTGGCGGATAATCATCCCACGGATACGTTCGATGCCGCGCGCGAACTCTGCCTGACAGGGCGCGGACAAGCGTGGCGTTTCAGAGGCCAGCGCCGACACCGGACAGCCCTGCGCCCGGTTATCGCGGTGCCCGGGCGACAGGTAGAAATCGATATACCCTGCCAGTTGCTGCTGCGCCGTCAGCCCCTGATTTTCTTTATCCCAGCGGACCATAACCTGATTAAACATCTGCCCGATGGCGGCCTCAATCAGTGCCTCTTTTGAGGCAAAGTGCGCATAAAACCCACCGTGCGTCAGGCCAGCTTTGCTCATTACACCTGCCACGCTGACCTGCAACGGCCCTTTGGTACGGATGTCTTTCGCCGCCTCCTTCAGGATCCGCTCGCGGATTTTAGGTTTATGTTCACTCTCATAGCGCATAATAACACCCTGATAATCAGAAAATTGCTGTCATAGCTTACCTGACCGCATCGGTTAACGAAACGCGCGCATCCACGGATAATCCGGGGCGCAGCGCCGCTAAATCTGGCTGACCAGCGTCAAGCCGGATCCGCACCGGCACCCGCTGAACAATTTTGGTGAAATTACCCGTGCCCGGCTCAAATGGCAGCAATGCAAACGTCGAACCTGATCCCGGCGCAAGGCTGTCGACTTCACCGCGAAACGTCACGCCCGGCAGCGCATCCACATGCACGTCCGCACGTTGTCCCGGCTGCATTCTGCCGGTCTGCGTCTCTTTGAAGTTGGCCGTCACATAAATGCCCTGTTCGGGTACCAGCGTCATCAGCCGCTGACCGGGTGTAACGTAATCGCCAACCTGTACCTGCCGGTTTCCCGCTATGCCATCGATGGCAGCAACAATAGTGGTGTGATTGAGATCCTGCTGTGCCAGCGCTTGTGCCGCCTGCGCTTTCACCACAGCGGCCTTCGCCAGTGCCAGCGCCGCCTGAATTTCTGCCCGCCGGGCGTGTGTCACCGCCGCCTGATTTTGGGCAACATCCAGCATCGCCGCGGCGTGCGCCGAGGTTTGTTCTGCCGTCACCGCCACCGTTTTATACCGGTCGGCATCATTACGTGATGTGGCACCGCTGACCGCCAGCGACTGATAACGCTGCTGCTCGGCTTCAGCATGTTGCTGTTCCGCACGCGACGAACGGATCGCCGTGCGCGCGGCTTCGATTTGGGTGAGTGCCAGTTGTTCCTGCGCCTGCTGGCTCAGCAACGCCGCTTCCTGTTGCGCCACCTGCGCGCGGGCATCTTCAAGTTCTCCCTGCGCAGACGCCAGACGAGCCGTAAACTCTTCGCTGTCGATCAGCACCAGTTTATCGCCGGCATGTACCCGCTGGTTATGACGCACCAGCACCGTCGAAACGAAGCCTTTTACTTTTGGCGCAACGCTGGTGGTGTCTGCCGTCAGATAGGCATCATCCGTGGATTCCGACGCGGGCGCAGCCAGTAACCATGCCGCGCCACTCAGGGCTACCATCAGCGCAATACCGCTGACCACAAAGATCCGCTTTGACCGTTTAGCGGCTTTTACTGCCGGGGACGGGCTCCCTTCATCTGCTGTTACTTCGCTCATTTTTAATTTCACTCATTGTATGATGGTCATCATATTAATATGATGACCATCATATAAACAAGTCCCCGGGATCTCATAGCCATGTCTGTCACCCTGACTCCAGCCGCGACGCTTTCGCCTGCGGATTATCCGACATCACGTAAGTTTTTGATTTTCAGCATTATGGCGTTCGGTATGTTTCTGGCGCTGATCGATATTCAGATTGTCGCCGCCTCGTTAAACGATGTGCAGGCCGGGCTTTCCGCCGGACCGGATGAAATCAGCTGGGTGCAAACCTCGTATCTGATCGCCGAACTGGTGATGATCCCGTTCTCGGCTTTTCTGACGCAGGCACTTTCCACCCGCTGGCTGTTCAGCGCATCGGCGGCGCTGTTCACCCTCAGCAGCATCGGGTGCGGATTGTCGTGGAATATCGAGTCGATGATCTTCTTTCGCGCGTTGCAGGGTTTTACCGGCGGCGCGATGGTACCGACAGTATTCGCGACCGGCTTCGCCATGTTTCAGGGCAAACAGCAGGCGCTGATCCCGGCGATCCTCGGCATGGTCAGCGTGCTGGCCCCCACACTTGGGCCGACTGTGGGTGGCATAGTCACGCAGTTACTCGACTGGCGCTGGATTTTCTTCATCAACATTCTGCCCGGCGCTCTGGTTGCCACCGGTGCCGTGCTGTTTATTCATGTGGATAAAGCGGATTATCCGATGCTTAAACGTATCGACTGGATACATTTATTGTCGATGGCGATAGCGCTCGGTTGTCTGGAATATGTGCTGGAAGAAGGCCCGCGCAAGAACTGGTTCAGCGATCCGCAAATCCAGATTTCGGCGTGGTTCTCACTGGTGGCCTTTGTGCTGTTTCTCGAACGATCCTTTTATTCGAAAAACCCGATCGTACGCCTGACGCCCTTCCGTGACCCGACATTCACCTTCGCCTGCCTGTTCAATCTGGTGGTTGGATTTGGTCTTTATGCCTCTACATATCTGACGCCGGTTTTCCTCGGCCGCATCCGCGATTTCAACAGCCTGCAAATCGGTACAACGGTGTTTGTGGTGGGTGTCGGGCAATTCTTCAGCACGATTATTGCCGCCAGATTAATCAGCCGCGTTGACCGGCGGATACTGATCACCGTGGGTTTATCCGGTTTCGCACTGAGTTTATGGCTGACGACCGCCGTGACCCCTTACTGGGGAGCAGAACAGTTTTTCTGGCCGCAGGTGGTGCGCGGCCTGTTCATTATGTTGTGCATCGTGCCGAGTGTGAACATGGCGCTGACCGCGTTTCAGGGGCCGGAACTGCGCTACGCCTCCGGGCTGTTTAACCTGATGCGTAATCTCGGCGGCGCGATTGGCATTGCCACGGTGAATACCTGGTTGCAGGACTGGACCCGCGTTCATGCGGCACGTTTCGGCGAATCGCTGGGGCAATACGGGGATCATGCGCAGGAGGTGATGGGATCGCTGGCACAAAAAATCGGCCATCTGACACCTGATACCGCTCAGGCATTGCTGATGGCGAAAGGCGTGTTTGGGGCGAAAGTCGCCGCGCAATCGCTGACGCTGGCGTTCAACGACATCTTTCAGGTCATGGCCTGGATGTTTATTGCCGCACTGGTTATGGTGCCGTTTTGCCGTAAATAAGGTCAGGAATGTGAAGGAAATGTGCAGGCTGCCGCAAAAAATGCGGTTGTGGCAGGGAACTTTTCTAACAAGGTGAGAAAGCTTTGGCCTGTTTGAAATAAATCCTTATAATTAGCGGCCCTGAAATGCGATTCGTTACACATACCGGATCCCTTTCAAGTGCTATGTGCAAGTACACTATTCCTCCGGCCGGTTTCTATCGGATCGGGGGGAATCAACATCCTGACAACTGCCAGTGTGGCATTAACGACCAACGAAAATATGAAAATGAGCATTCGCGCAATCCTTACCCTGGTTTTGGCAGTTGCTGCATATAGCCAGGCGTCTTTTGCTGTGGTCTACCCTCTTCCGGCCAATAATGGTCGTCTGGTCGGTGAAAACATCACAGTTACTGTTCCGCAGGGCAGCAGCCTGCCACTGGAACATTTTGCAGCGCAATACCAGATGGGTTTGAGCAACATGCTCGAAGCTAACCCTGGCGTTGACCCGTACCTGCCAACCCCGGGCACCGTGCTGACCATTCCTCAGCAGTTGATCCTGCCGGAAACCCCGCACGAAGGCATCGTGATCAACAGCGCTGAAATGCGTCTGTATTACTACCCGAAAGGCACCAATACTGTGGTCGTGCTGCCGATCGGTATCGGTGAGCTGGGCAAAGACACCCCGATGAACTGGGTCACTACCGTTCAGCGTAAAAAAGCCGGTCCGACCTGGACCCCGACGGCGAAAATGCATGAAGAATATGCTTCTCGTGGCGAATTCCTGCCAGCCGTCTTCCCTGCGGGTCCGGACAACCCGATGGGGCTGTACGCGCTGTATGTCGGGCGTCTGTATGCAGTCCACGGCACCAACGCCAATTTCGGTATCGGTTTGCGTGTGAGCCACGGTTGTGTGCGTCTGCGTGATGCTGACATCAAATGGTTGTTCGACAACGTCCCGCAAGGCACCCGCGTTCAGTTCATCAACGAGCCGGTGAAAGCCACCGTGGAACCAGACGGCAAACGTTATATTGAGATCCACAACCCGCTGTCCTCTAACCAGGAAGAGTTTGATTCTCAGCAGCCACTGCCAATCACTCTGGCAGGCAGCGCAAGCAGCGTATCGATGGATCCGGCGGTCAACCAGACTGTTGTTCAGCGCGCTATCGAGATGCGTTCCGGTATGCCGGTACAGATCAACTAATTACGTCTTTGACGTTGTTGTGAAAAAGCCCCGTTCATCGGGGCTTTTTTTTGCATAGTGCCGATGCAAAGGCGGCTTCTCAGTTGCACTGAAAAGCTGACCGAGAAAGTTTCGGTTTCTCAATTGTGGTGATCACTTATCGGGCAGCGCCGAAACCGCCCAAGAGGGAAACGTGCTTTTTCCCTCTTGGATCTCCCTTCGCTTTTTCAACAAGCGCTTCCGCTCGCTGGCTATGTTTCATCAGCCGCAGTGATAGCCGCAAAATCCCGCCGCTGCACGGTTCCCTTCGTTCGGGTTACAACCCGCGCAAAAAGACGCGCGGTTTTCCACCTCTCCTCAGGCGATATTTTGGAACCGGCCTCAGGCTTTTACTTCACAACCTCACTTACTTCATTCTTTAAAAAGTCGCGGGCGATTCAGAAAGCTTGCTGAACGGAGCGGCCTGGAGACCAAAGGCTCTAGGACCGAGTGAAGGAACCGCAAAGCGGCAAGATTTCCAGCCTGTCGCCGTGCTACCTGAAACATAGCCAGCGAGCGGAGCGCGCAGTAAAAGAGCCGGAGATTCTTAAGAGGCGCGGCGATAGGCGCCTCTTAAGGCCAGTTTGGGTGGCAACCCAAGGTCTTGACCTTGAAGTTGAAGTTGAAGTTAAAGTTAAAGTTAAACCCCAGTCTCACGGCCAGTCCGGCGCCTGTCATTAAAATGTCACAAGTCTCCCTTAACCTTCCGGTAACAAAAAATATCGATATGTATATTTTTATTTCCAATGGTTTATAAAAAGGAGTTTTGATAATGCAACAATCCGTATCTCTGGTCGCCCGCGCAGTCACTGCCGCCCTGCTGCTTTCCGCTTCTGCCTCCACCCTCGCCGCTGACACCGACACGCTGACCGACCGGGCGGCAAAAGGCGTGCTGACGGAACCGGGCGGTGCCCGCCGTCTGAGCGGTGATCAGACAGCAGCGCTGAAAGCCTCGTTGTCAGACAAAACGGTGAAAAACGTGATTTTGCTGATTGGCGACGGCATGGGTGATTCTGAAATCACGTCTGCACGTAACTATGCAGAAGGCGCAGGCGGCTATTTCAAAGGCATTGATGCCCTGCCGCTGACCGGCCAGTACACGCATTATTCTCTGGATAAGAAAACGCAAAAACCAAGTTACGTGACCGATTCCGCCGCATCAGCCACCGCCTGGGCGACCGGTGTTAAAAGCTATAATGGCGCGATTGGCGTGGATGTAAACGGCAAAGATCACCAGACCATTCTTGAGATCGCCAAAGCCGCAGGCAAGGCCACCGGCAACGTCTCCACCGCAGAATTGCAGGATGCAACGCCGGCCGCACAGATTGCCCATGTGACCTCACGCAAGTGCTACGGCCCGCAAGAAACCGCAGAGAAATGCGCCAGCAACGCGCTGGAAAATGGCGGACGCGGTTCGATCACAGAACAGTTGTTGCAGGCTCGCGCTGATGTCACGCTGGGCGGCGGCAGAAAATCGTTCAGCCAGCTGGCGAAAGCCGGTGAATTTAAGGATAAATCCCTCAAAGAACAGGCGCTGACACAGGGTTATGTCTGGGTGGAAAACGCAGAACAGCTCAGTGCCATCACGCAGGCAGACCAGAAGAAACCGGTTCTTGGCCTGTTCTCCGAAGGCAACATGCCGGTGCGCTGGCAGGGTCCGAAAGCCACTTATCACGGCAACATTGATAAACCGGCTGTCACCTGTGAAGCCAATCCGCAGCGCACCGCTGACATCCCGACGCTTGCCGCCATGACTGAAAAAGCCATCGACTTGCTGAAAGCTAATCAGAACGGTTTCTTCCTGCAGGTTGAAGGCGCATCGATTGATAAACAGGATCACGCCGCTAATCCGTGCGGACAATTCGGTGAAACGGTGGATCTGGATGAGGCCGTGCAAAAAGCGCTGGAGTTCGCCCGTCAGGACGGCAACACGCTGGTTATCGTCACCGCCGACCACGCCCATTCCAGCCAGATTATCGAATCCGATGCCAAAGCCCCCGGTCTGACCCAGACGCTGACCACCAGGGACGGTGCACCGATGACCATCAGCTACGGCAACTCAGAAGATGATTCACAGGGACACACCGGGACGCAACTGCGTATTGCCGCGTTTGGCCCGCATGCGGCGAATGTGGTGGGTCTGACGGATCAGACGGATTTGTTCTATACCATGCGGGATGCCATGGCGATTAAAGCGCAATAGTTTTGAAAATGAGGGTTTCGCTTTGCTCCTCCCCCGGCGAAGGGGGAGGACGGGAGGGAGTTTTAAGGGTAAATACTGACACTAAAAAAATTTAACTCTTTGATTTTTATTTAATACCCCACCCCAACCCTCCCCTTCGCAGAGGAGGGAGCAAACCCACAACCTTGACCTTAGTGCAATAAATTATCCAGTCTGTCGTCATCAATCCCGTCCGGCTCCAGATGAGCCGTCACATCCGCAGACTTAAACAACTTGCTCACCGCCATTTCAGCCGCATCACCGATATCGTGCCCGACATCCACCGTCAGATTGCCATCAACCTCGACGTGAAACTCGACAAATACGCGGTCGCCGCCGTTGCGGGTGCGAATGTCATGTACACCGCGCACGCCTTCAACACTTAATACTGCCGCTTTCACGCGCTTGCGGTCATCTGCACTCAGTTCGCGATCAAGCAACTGGGTCAGTGCATCTGCCGCCATACCGCGCGCATTCCAGATCATATAGAAGGAAATCAACAGCGCGCCGATGGAGTCGGAACGCGTCCAGCCGAAGTAACGCTCGAAAATCAGCGCCAGCAGTACGGCAATATTCACCGCGACGTCCGTAATGTAGTGCGCGCGGTCAGCCGCGATGGCCGTTGATCCGGTACGTTTCACCACATAGGTTTGCATCAGCACCAGCCCGGTGGCGGCCAGCGAACTGCCGATGATCACCCAGATACCAAGACCGAGCTGCGCCAGGGGTTCCGGATTAATGATGCGCCCGATGGATTCACCGCCGAGCACCAGCCCCGCGCCGCCCAGTAACAGCGCCTGTACAAACGCGGCCACAGCTTCGGCTTTGCCGTGGCCGTAACGGTGGCCTTTGTCTGCCGGACGGATGGCATAACGCACGCCGATCAGCGTCACCATCGAGGCCAGCACATCGACCAGACCGTCGGCAGCAGAGGTCAGCAGCGCAATCGAACCGGTGGCGGTCCATGCCCAGACTTTGACGCAAACCAGGATCAGCGCGACGCACAGCGACACCAGCGAGGCAATACGTGTCAGGCCTTTATAGGAAGGCGCGGGACGGGTCATGGGTTGACCCACAAGAATGGTTGTTGTTGGGAATGTTTCACAAAAATGTCCTGAAGCAGAGAATCAACTTTATTTGAAAAATACAAATACCAGCCCGGCATTATAACCCATTTCCAACTTTTAAGACGTTCCCTATGGTTTGGATCTTTGTGCTTTCCCTAAGGTTAATTGACATGGATTTACTTGCATTTACATCAATACGTTCTAGCTTAAAACAAGATTTCTTTGTTCCGGCGCGTGGCGGCCGATAATCAGAAGAGCACTATTCAGAAGAGCATTATGACAAACGATAACAAGACACAGCCCTCCGCGTCCGGCGACGCCAATACTGAACTCGATTCCAGCCAGGTAAAATCAGGAGGAGGTCACACTCAGGATCCCAAAGACCAGAAAAATCCCGACGACAGTAAGCAGGATAACGATGAAAAGCGTAAAGGCCCCGGCAAGAAACCCCTGATCATCCTCGGGATTGTGGTAGTGGTGATGGTGGTCGTGGCACTGGTCTGGTGGCTGATGACCAAAGATCAGGTCAGCACCGATGACGCCTTTACCGAAGGTGATGCCGTCACCATCGCGCCGAAAATTGCCGGTTATGTCACTCATCTTGCGGTGAAAGATAACCAGTTCGTGAAGAAAGGCGACTTACTGGTGGAAATCGATCCGCGTGACGCGACCGCGCAGCGCGATCAGGCACAGGCTCAGCTCGGTCTGGCGGTCGCGCAGTTGCATCAGGCGCAGGCGCAATACGATCTGGCGAAAGTACAATATCCGGCGCAGCTTGCTCAGGCGAAAGCCCAGCAGACGCGGGCGGAAGCCAATTTGCTGAATGCCACTGCCGATTTCCGTCGTCAGCGCGGCGTAGACCCGCGTGCCACCACGCAACAAAATATTGATACGTCCAACGCGCAGGTGCGTTCTGCAGCCGCTGATCTGGAAAATGCCAAAGCGCAGGTGCAGGTTGCCGCGCAGGTACAGCTGAATATCCGTCAGGCTGAAACCAACGTCGAAGCTCGTCAGCAACAGGTTGAACAGGCGAAAGCTCAGCTGGAAACGGCGACGCTCAACCTCTCCTATGCGCAGGTGCGCGCACCGTTCGACGGCTACGTCACCAAGCGTAATGTGCAGCTCGGTACGCTGGTTCAGGCTGGCACCTCGCTGTTCTCAGTGGTTTCGAAAGATATCTGGATCGCCGCAAACTACAAAGAATCGCAGCTCGAACGCATGCGCCCCGGCAACAAGGTAGAAATTACCGTCGATGCCTTCCCGGACATCAAACTTCACGGCCACGTTGACAGTATTCAACAAGGTACCGGTTCGCGCTTCTCGGCCTTCCCGGCTGAAAACGCCACCGGCAACTACGTGAAAATCGTTCAGCGCGTGCCGGTGAAAATCGTCATCGACAGCGGTCTTGATGAGAATCACCCTCTGCCGCTGGGTCTGTCTGTCGAACCGACGGTGACCGTCGAATGAATGAAGATCGCAGCTACTGGAAACCCAAGGCCAATCCGTGGGCAGTTGCCGCCGTCGTGACCATTGCGGTGTTCATGGAAATCCTGGACACCACTATCGTTAACGTGGCGCTGCCGCACGTCGCCGGTTCATTATCTTCCAGTTATGACGAATCGACCTGGGTGCTGACGTCCTATCTGGTGGCGAACGGTATCGTGCTGCCGATTTCGGCGTTTCTCAGCCGCGTGATGGGCCGCAAAACTTACTTCCTGATCTGTATCGGCATGTTCACCGTTTGCTCCTTCCTGTGCGGCATCGCCACCGAACTGTGGCAGATGATCTTATTCCGCATCCTGCAGGGCTTTTTCGGCGGCGGTTTGCAGCCGATCCAGCAATCGGTTTTGCTGGATTACTTTAAACCGGAAGATCGCGGCAAAGCGTTTGGCCTTTCATCGATTGCCATTATTGTCGCGCCGGTCGTCGGCCCGACACTTGGCGGTTACATCACGGATAACTTCAGCTGGCGCTGGGTATTCCTGATCAATATTCCGGTCGGGATTATTGCCCTGCTGGCGATTTATCAGCTGCTGGAAGATCCGCCGTGGGAGCGCAAGGCCAAAGGCAAACTCAGTATTGATTACATCGGTATCGGGCTGATTGCACTGGGTCTGGGCTGCTTACAGGTGATGATGGATCGCGGCGAAGACGATGACTGGTTCCAGTCCGGCTTTATTGTCACCTTTGCTGTGCTGGCGGCCACCGGGATTGTCGGCGCGGTTTACTGGTTGCTGTACGCCAAAAAACCGGTGGTCGATCTGCGCTGTCTGAAGGATAAAAACTTTGCTGTCGCCGGTTTACTGATGGCCGGTATGGCGATGATTCTGTATGGCAGTTCGGTGGTCATTCCGCAACTGGCGCAGCAGCAACTGGGTTACACCGCCACACTCTCGGGGCTGGTGATGTCGCCGGGCGCGGTGCTGATCGTGCTGTCGATCCCGCTGGTGCTGAAGCTGATGCCCGTTGTACAAACGCGTTACATCATTGCCTTCGGTTTCTTCCTGCTGGCGGCCTCGTTTATCTATTCGGCAACGCTGACACCTGATGTCGATTTTGAAACGCTGGTGCTGTACCGCAGCGCGCAGTCTATAGGGCTCGGTTTCCTGTTTGTGCCGCTGACCACTATCGCATTTATTACCATCCCGCAAAAAATGAACGCCGACGCTGCCGCGCTGTTTACCATGTTCCGTAACGTCGCGGGGTCGATTGGTATTTCGCTGGCGACAGCCGGTGTCACCGAGCGAACGCAGGCACACAGTGCGCATATGGCGCACAACATGTCGCCGCTCAATGAACAGTTTAATCAGGCGGTGAGCAAAAGCGCTGAGGCGATCCGTGATTTTGCCCACGTGGTCGGCGACCCGATGCAACTGGCGACCGTGCGCATGTATCAGGAGATGATTTCGCAATCGCGCATTCTGGCCTACATCGACGTATTCGGTTATTGCGCCATCGTCGCCGTTATTTTGATCCCGTTTTGTTTCCTGCTTTCGCCAGTTAAGAGCGAAGGTAATGCCGGAGCACATTAAGTTGAACAAGAAAAGCTCTACTCTGAGAAATCAGCCATCCGTGATGCCGTCCTGCTCCACCCTCTGCGAAGGCCGGGGCCGGAAGGGGGTTTTACATTCAGGCACCCGTTTTCTGACTCTCTCGACATTAACGCTGGTATTAGCAGCGTGCTCCGTTGGCCCGGATTATCAGAAGCCGAATCCGGTGACACCCTCGGCCTATAACGATATGACCCAGCCGAAAGACAAAGACGGCGCATCGATTGCCCTGCCCTCGGAGCCAAATCCGCTGTGGTGGAAAGCCTTTAATGACCCGCAACTCGACAGCCTGATCACCCGTGCGATTGCCGGGAATATTTCCCTGCAACAGGCAGTACTGCGTATCGCCGGTGCCCGCGAGCAGGTGAAACAGGCCGAAGGCGCCTGGCTGCCATCGGTGCAGGGCAGCGCGAAAATGACCCGTCAGCAGCTCGGTCTGAAAGGTATTCTCGATTCCAGCGGCGCCTCGCAACAACTTGACGATCTCGGACCGGAAGCCTCCGGCGCGATCAACACGGCTACGCGGCCGGTGAATTTGTATCAGGGCAATTTCGATGCCAGCTGGGAGCTGGATTTGTTCGGCGGCACACGACGTCAGGTCGAAGCCGCCAATGCCCAGACGCAATCGTCCATAGAACAACGCAACGATGCATTAGTTTCGCTGGAAGCTGAGGTCGCCCGTGCCTATCTGCAACTGCGTGGCGCGCAAAGCGTAACGGCGGCGATACAGACGCAAATCGATGTCGCGCAGCAAACCTTAGATCTGACACAAAACCGTCAGCAAAACGGGCTGTCACCGCAGCTTGATGTCGAAAATGCCCGCGCACAGTTGGGTTCCCTGCGCGCCCAGTTGCCGCAATATCAGGCGCAGGAACGTCAGGCGATGAACGGACTGGCCGTGTTGCTCGGTCAGACGCCTGGCTCGCTGGATGCTGAACTTTCTGCCCCTAAACCGATGCCTGCCCTGCCCGCTGCCGTGCCGGTCGGTGTGCCTTCACAGCTGGCACGCCGTCGTCCGGACGTACGCAAAGCCGAGGCTGATCTCCACGCGGCAACCGCCAATATTGGCGTATCCGTCGCGCAGATGTTCCCGAGTATTTCGCTCACCGGCCAGTTCGGTATGCGTAACACAGACGTCAGTTATCTCGATAACTGGAGCAGCCATTTCTACTCCTTTGGCCCGCAGATTTCCCTGCCGATTTTTCAGGGCGGACGTCTGGTCTCCAGCGTGCATCTTTCCCGTGCGCAACAGGCGAATGCGGCGCTGAATTATCGCCAGACCGTGCTGACTGCGTTGCAGGATGTCGATAATGCGCTGGTGAATTACCGCACCGATCAGGATCAGGTCAGCGGTTTAGACCAGACGACCGAAGCGCTACAGACCGCGTTTGATCTGGCGAGCGACAGCTACCGCCAGGGGCTTTCTACCTTTATCAACGTGCTTGATGCCCAGCGCCAGCTGGCACAGGCGCATCAGCAATCCGCTGAAGCGAAAGTGAAAACCAGCACCGATCTGGTCTCGCTGTATAAAGCGTTAGGCGGCGGCTGGGAGCCGTATCAGAACGTCGATTTGCCGACCTACACCGTCTTTGGTCCGGCAGCCACGCCGGATGTGAAGGTACAAACCACGTCTGGCGTGACACCGTAACGCCTTATTAATGTGAAGAGATAAAATCCGACGGCGTGGACGGGGCAGGCAATGAAAAATTCTGCCTCATCCGCGCCACTTCTCTCACCGGCGTCAGCCCGAATAAGCGTTTAAATTCGCGGCTGAACTGCGACACACTTTCATAGCCCACCTGCGCGCTGGCCGCCGAGGCGGTCAGGTTATTGCGCAACATCAGTAATCTGGCCTGATGCAAACGGGTGGACTTGAGATACTGCATCGGCGACGTATCAGTGACGGTTTTAAAGTGACTGTGAAACGTCGGCAGGCTCATCCCCGCTTCTTTTGCCAGCGCATTCACATCCAGATGCGAGTGGTATTCTGCGTGCAGTTTTCGCAGGGCTTTTACCACTTTGCCAAATTGCCCTTGCAGGGTCAGTGCGCTGCGCAGCGTGCCGCCCTGAGCACCGGTCAGAACGCGGTAATACAACTCACGCATCATCGCCCTGCCCAGAATTTTTGCATCCAGCGGAGATGCCATCACCTGCAAAAAACGTAATACGCAAGCCCGCATCGCGTCATCCATCAGGCTCGACACCATACTTTTCGGCGATTCCGGCTGCGGGGCGTCATAAGCATCGAGCTGCAACATCAGTTCAGCCGCCAGACTGAAATCGAGCCGCAGGTAAATTGCCAGCATCGGTTCACTGGCGGTGGCGTCAGTTTCCATGGTGAAAGGCACCGGCACCGATACGGTCAGATAATGCTGTGCATCATACAAATAGACATCATTACCTAAGAATCCGCGTTTTCTCCCCTGCACCACAATCACGATCCCCGGCTCATACAAAACCGGCGTGCGCAGCAGCGGACGGTTTGAACGTAAAAAACGCACATCTGCCAGCGTCGTCAGGTTGTAGCCTTCATGGGGCGTAAGCTGGTCCAAAAGCACGATCATTTGCTCAGTCACTGTCAAAGATGGAAACGTCATATGAACCTGAAAATATGCAGCGGAAAGTGAATGAAGTGTCGCACCGGGAATCAGTCGCGTCCAGACGCCTCAGAGGAACAGGCAAACATCAGAGAGGATCGGGGCTACGGATTTGCTGTTGTCCCCCCTATTCTGCAAGTCCGCTTTTTACTGAGGAGTTTGTATGAGTCAGTCAAAATTACTATTCATCACCGGCGTCAGCAGCGGATTTGGCCGTGCGCTGGCAGAAGAAGCCCTGAAAGCAGGACATCGCGTGGTCGGCACGCTGCGTAATGCACAAGCCTGCGCAGAATTTGACGCGCTGGTCCCCGGCCGAAGTTTTGGTCGCATGCTGGATGTCACTGATTTCGAGGCCATCGCCCCGCTTGCGGCTGCCGTGGAACAGGAAATCGGCGCCGTTGACGTGCTGGTCAACAATGCCGGTTACGGGCATGAAGGTATTATGGAAGAGTCGCCGTTAAGCGAGGCGCTGCATCAGTTTGACGTCAATGTTTTTGGCGCGGTTGCGGTCATCAAAGCCTTCCTGCCGTATTTTCGTCAGCGCCGCGGTGGACATATTCTTAACATCACGTCGATGGGAGGCTTTATTACAATGCCGGGCATCAGCTATTACTGCGGCAGTAAATTCGCCTTGCAGGGGATCTCTGAAACACTGACCAAAGAACTCAAACCGTTCAATATTGCCGTCACGGCCATTCAGCCCGGGTCTTTTCGTACCGACTGGGCGGGACGTTCGATGGTGCGCTCACCGCGTGCCATCAGTGATTACGATGCCAGTTTCGACCCCGTGCGGGAAACGCGGGAAAAACGCAGCGGTCATCAGCCGGGCGACCCGCTAAAAGCCGCACAAGCGATGTTGCAGTTGCTCGATGCGCCTGAGCCGCCAGCCTCGCTGTTACTCGGCAGTGACGCCGTTAAATTTGTCAGGGAAAAGATGCAACAAATGCGTGAGGATATCGATATCTGGGAAACGGTCAGCCGGTCTGCCGATGGCTGAAACATTCTTTTAAAGATCCCGTCAGCGCATTTCCCGGAGACTGCGCTATTCTGTTCAGACACTGAAATCGTCCTGCCTGCGGGCAGGATTTTCGTCTGAATAACAATCGGGTAAAACAATGAATTCCATTTCCAACGAAGATAAAAAACCCAGCTGTGATTCAGTGATTAACAGCGTGGCTTACCGCGACGGTAAACGATTGCAGGATGTGACGGTCGAAGACATCAGCGAAGTCCTGAAAGAGCCCGATACCTTTGTCTGGCTCGGACTGTGGCAGCCGGAAGATGCCTATATGCGCAGCATTCAGGAAGAATTCGGTCTGCATGACCTGGCGATTGAAGATGCACTGACCGCCCATCAGCGACCGAAAATTGAGCAGTACGGCGAATCGCTGTTTATCGTTACGCACACTGCGCAGAAAGTGAATGAAACCATCGAGTACGGCGAAACACACCTGTTTCTCGGCAAAAACTTTCTGATCACCGTGCGTCACGGTGCGTCATCCAGCTATAAAGAAATCCGTAAACACGCCGAAGAACGCCCGGAAATGTTGAGTAAAGGGCCAGCTTATGCACTGTATTGCGTACTCGATTCCATCGTGGATAACTATCTGGAAATCCTGCATCAGTACACCGAACAGTTTGATGCCATCGAAAAACTGATGTTCCGCAACACCTTTAATCAGCAGGCGGTGCAGCAGGTTTATAGTCTGCGGCGGGATCTGCTCTCGCTGCGCAACGCCGCGGTACCGATGGAAGATATCTGTAATCAGCTCAGCCATCACTACGAAGAACTGATGCCTAAGAGCCTGCGGGCTTATGTGCGTGATGTGCAGGACCACGCTAATCAGGTGATCCGCACGACGGACGATGTGCGCGAAATGCTGTCGAACGCCATGCATGTGAATCTGGCGCTGGTGTCGGTGCATCAGAACGAAGTGGTACAGCGACTGGCGGGCTGGGGCGCGATTCTGGCGATCCCGACAGTGATTTTCAGTCTGTACGGCATGAACTTCAAAAACATGCCGGAGCTGGATGACTGGTGGGGATATCCGGTAACGCTGGGCGTCACTGTCGCCGGTTGTGTGTGGTTATACTGGAAGCTTAAAAAATCAGGCTGGCTGTAAGTTAATTATCACCTGAAAACACACGTTAATTAACATGCGAATAACAGAAACCGCTGTTATTCGCGTTCTTTAATTATCCTGACAATTTTAATCCTGACTTATTCTGTTTGTCCTTTCCTCTTCGCCTTATTTCCTTATATACTCGGTCGCATCTTCCTTACGGAAATAATATTCATCATGTCAGTTCGTTTCGCGATTTCACAGTTCATGCATTCGCTGCGCTTGCCCGGCAAGCGGGTCAGTGTGTTGCTGTTCGCGTTATGCTGGCTTGTCCTGAATGCCCAACTGGCGCTCGCCAGCCATCAGTGCGATATGCGCCCGCCGGTGGAAAACACCGCCATGGCACATAACATCACCATGCAAATGCCTGATTCTCCAGAGCACATGCAGAGTCAGTCGCTGTTGTGTGAGAAGCACTGTGCCCCTGAAAGAACCCAGTCTGACAGTGGTTCCGTGCCACTGGTGGCATTGCCCGTCGCTCCGGCATTAGCCATGCTCACCGTCGATGCCAGCACAGCGGTCACCACCGCGGACTGGATTGCGCCAACCGTCACTCCGCCTCCCGCTGAAGTTCAGTTCTGCCGATACAGAGAATAGCCCCTGCTGTCCTGAGTGTTTTTCCGCACTCAATATTAAATGAAATTGTTTTGCCAGATTAATGGCCAGTTTTTATCTAATGACAGTATTGGAGTATTTCCCATGCGTGCAATTTTAAATGTATTTACCGCAAGTCTTTTCTTTATTTCAGCTTATTCTTTTGCCGATGCTATGCCAATGAATCACGATGCTATGGCGATGCAGCATAATATGCAGGCCTATGAATCCGAAGGCGTGATCACTCAGTGGCAGTCTGATCGCGTGGGGATTTCCCATCACGCCATTCCTGCGCTGAAATGGCCGGCCATGACCATGAATTTCCGTCTGCCGCCGGAGATCGCCGCCAACTCCCTGCCCGCCGGTACGCCGGTCACCTTTAGCTTTGTCAAAACTGAGTCCGCTTATCAGTTACAGACACTGACACCGCTGAAACGCTGACCGGGAGATTCACCATGTTGACTTTACCGCGCCATCACCGGATGACGTGGCAATGGCTGCTGGCTTTTGTGCCAGTCAGCGCGTTTGCCACACCCGTTACCCTGCCGCAGGCGCTGGTCGCTGCACAGGATTATTCCGCCGAGCTTTCTGCCAGTCGTCACCAGATCAATGCGCTGGATAACCGTGCCGATTCGGCCATGCAACTGCCGGATCCGAAGCTGAAATTCGGTATCGAAAACCTGCCGGTCAGCGGCGGCAACACCGACCGGTTTACCCGTGAAGGGATGACGATGGAACGTATCGGCATCATGCAGGATTACATCAGCAGCGATAAGCGCCAGCGCAAAGCCGACACGCTGCGTGCAGAATCCCGGGAAGTGGCGGCTACCCGCCAGAGTATCCGGGCACGTTTGCAACGCGATGCGGCGCTGGCCTGGATGGAACTGGCCATCGGCGGGCAAACCGTCTCGCAATTACAAAAACTGGTGGACGAAAGTCAGCGCCAGATTGGGGTTCAGCGGGGCGGTGTCAGCAGCGGCAGTTCGCTGCCCGCCTCGGTGCTGGACGCGCACCTGACGCTCATCAGCATGCAAGACAAACTGACCGAAGCCGAACGGGATGTTCAACTGGCGCGCACCCGCTTAAGCCAGCTGACCGGCATCGATCAGCCTGAAATTAACGGTGCCATTCCGCCTTTCACCGAACTTCCTCCACAGGCATTACAGGCGACAAGTGTCGAACAACATCCTGAAATTATTCAGGCTCGGCGTGAAGCCGATGTGGCGCAGGCGAAATCTTCCCAGTCGGCCATTGCGGCGCTGCCGGATGTCGGCGTGGAAGTCTATTACGCCCATCGTGCCGACAGTTATGAAGATCTGGCAGGGGTGATGTTTACCGTCGATCTGCCGCTGTTTACCGCTTCGCGTCAGGATAAAGATCACGCCGCCGATCAGTCGATGGCAATGGAAAGCAATGACCGGCTGGCGCAACTGATGCGCGACCATCAGGCGCAACTGACCAGTTTGCTGGCGCAATATCAGGCCGCCACCACGTTATGGCAGCGGCAAAAAAACAACGTTATTCCCCTGCAACAGCAACGCATCAGCGTGATTCAGGCACAGTATCGCGCCGGAAAAAGCAGCCTGAATGACGTTCTCGACGCCCGCCGCAACCTGATCGACAGCCAGATTTCCGAACGCAATGCCGGGCTGGAAGTGGCCCGCTATTGGGTCGCCCTGCGCTATCTGGCCCCCCAGGAGATTCATTAATGACTTCCGCTAAAACTTACAGCCTGCTGGCCGTCGCCATCATGGCCGCACTCGCCGCCGGTTACGTGGCTGGCCGTCACAGCCCTGCGGCGCAAACGCAGGCTTCTGCTGCTCCGGCCGAACGCAAAGTGCTGTACTGGTATGACCCGATGACGCCCGGCCAGCGTTTCGATAAACCGGGCAAATCGCCCTTTATGGATATGGATCTGATGCCGCGTTACGCCGATGAAGCCACGGATGACGGCGGTGTGACGGTCAGCGCCCGTCAGCAGCAAAATCTCGGTATGCGCAGTGAAAAGGTACAGCGACGGATGATTTCCGCACCGCTTAATGTGTATGGCACGGTCAGCGCCGATGAACGCAGCCTGCGCACGGTCGCCGCGCGTGCGAATGGTTTAGTCGAAAAACTTTACGTCGCTGCCAGCCAGCAGTCTGTGAAAAAAGGTCAGAAACTGGCCACACTGTGGATCCCCGACTGGACCGCCGCGCAGCAGGAATATCTGGCCGTGCGTCAGCTTGGCGACCGCAGCCTGACTGCCGCCGCCCGTCAGCGGCTGGCTTTGCAGTTTATGCCGGAAGACATTCTGCGCCGCGTCGATAAAACCGGTCAGCCGCAAACCCGCATCGACGTGGTCGCGCCGGAAGACGGTTATATCAGCCTGCTTTCCGTGCGTGAAGGGGCGCAGGTCAGCGCCACACAGCCGCTGTTCGAACTGACCAGTCTGAAACAGGTTTGGATTGTGATGGATTATCCGCCTTCTGCCGCCAGTCAGATCCAGATCGGCGGCAAAATTACGGCCAGTGCCGACAGTCAGCCGGGCGAGGTATTTCACGGTACGGTCAGCGAATTGCTGCCGGATGTGGATGCCGTCAGCCGTACGCTGAAAGCCCGCGTGGTGATTGATAATCCGCAGGAAAAACTGCGTCCCGGCATGTACCTGAATTTATCGCCAGATGTCAGTGCGCAGACGGCGGTTCTGGCCATTGCGCAGGAAGCGCTGATCCAGACCGGCAGCCGCAATACCGTGCTGCTCGACGACGGCAACGGACATTTCACCCCGCAGAAGGTCACCATCGGCGTAACGCGTGATGGCTGGACGCAGGTACTTTCAGGCCTGGAAGAAGGTCAGTCGGTTGTCACCTCCGGACAATTCCTGATCGACTCCGAAGCCAGCCTGCGCAGCGCACTGCCTGCCACCGACGCCCCCGCGCCGGACGCGCACCAGCACGGAGGTGATTTATGATTGCCGCTGTGATCCGCTGGTCGCTGAAGAACCGGCTGCTGGTGTTACTCGCCGCGCTGATGATGGCGGGCTGGGGCATCTGGTCATTGCAGAAAGCGCCGCTCGACGCCCTGCCGGATCTCTCCGATGTGCAGGTGATCGTGCGCGTGAGTTATCCGGGCAAGGCACCGCAAATCATCGAAGATCAGGTGACCTATCCGCTGACCACCACCCTGCTGTCAGTGCCCGGCGCGAAAACCGTGCGCGGCTTTTCGATGTTCGGTGATGCCTATGTTTATGTGTTGTTCGATGATGGTACCGATCCTTACTGGGCGCGCTCCCGCGTGCTGGAATACCTGAGTCAGGTTCAATCCTCACTGCCCGCCGGAGCCAAAGCCTCGCTGGGACCGGATGCCACCGGCGTCGGCTGGATCTATGAATACGCGCTGATCGACAAAACCGGCAAACACAGCCTCGAACAACTCCGTGCCCTGCAGGACTGGACGCTGCGTTATGACCTGAAAACCGTACCGAATGTCTCTGAGGTCGCCAGCATCGGCGGCATGGTGCGTCAGTATCAGGTGGTGGCCGATCCGCAACGGATGCGCGCCCGGGGCGTGACACATCAGCAACTGGTGACCGCGCTGCAAAACGCTAATCAGGAAAGCAGTGGCTCGCTGCTGGAAATGGGCGAGGCCGAATACATGGTGCGCACCTCCGGCTATCTGAAAAGTCTGGATGATTTCAACAATGTGGTCGTGACAGTCAACAGCGGTATTCCGGTGCTGCTGGCGGATGTCGCCACCGTCCGCACCGGCCCTGAACTGCGGCGCGGCGTGGCGGAACTTAACGGTGAAGGCGAAGTGGCGGGCGGCGTGATTGTTATGCGCTCGGGTAAAAATGCACTGGAAACCCTGAAGGCGGTGAAAGAGCGGCTACATGCCCTCGCCCGCACGCTGCCTGCGGGGGTTGAAATCGTGCCGGTCTACGATCGCCAGCCGCTGATTGAAAACGCCGTCGAAACGCTGTCGCATAAACTGCTGGAGGAATTCGCGGTAGTCGCGGTGGTCTGCGCGCTGTTTCTGTTCCATTTCCGCTCGGCGCTGGTGGCGA
Source organism: Rahnella sp. CG8 (assembly GCF_023701875.1). Taxonomy (NCBI): domain Bacteria; kingdom Pseudomonadati; phylum Pseudomonadota; class Gammaproteobacteria; order Enterobacterales; family Yersiniaceae; genus Rahnella; species Rahnella sp. CG8. The sequence goes on along the minus strand of NZ_JABAED010000022.1, from coordinate 58,848 downwards.
TCATCACCCTGCCGCTCGGTATTCTCGGCGCGTTTATCGTCATGCATTATCAGGGGGTCAGCGCCAATATTATGTCGCTCGGCGGTATCGCGATTGCCATCGGCGCCATGGTCGATGCGGCGATTGTGATGATCGAGAATATGCATAAGGTGCTGGAGCAATGGCGGCACGATCATCCCGGCCAGCAGCCTGCGTCGGCGGATTACTGGAAGGTGTCTGAGCGTGCCGCCACGGAAGTGGGTCCGGCGCTGTTTTGCAGTTTGCTGATCATCACCCTGTCGTTTATTCCGGTGTTTTCGCTGGAAGCACAGGAAGGCCGGATGTTCTCCCCGCTGGCATTCACCAAAACCTACGCGATGGCGGTGTCTGCCGGGCTGGGCATCACCCTGGTGCCGGTGCTGATGGGCTATTTTATTCGTGGCAAAATTCCTGATGAAAACGCCAGCCCGATCAACCGCTGGTTGATTGCCGCCTACCAGCCGGTGCTTTCTGCCGTGCTGAAACGTCCGAAAACCACGCTGTTATTCAGCGGCCTGTTCCTGCTGGTGTCTCTGTATCCGCTGGCAAAACTGGGCAGTGAATTTATGCCGCCGCTCGATGAAGGCGACCTGCTGTATATGCCGTCGACGCTGCCGGGGATTTCAGCCCGCGAAGCCGCACGGTTGTTGCAGCAGACGGATCGGTTAATCAAAACTGTGCCCGAAGTCGCCAGTGTATTTGGCAAGGCCGGACGCGCCGACAGCGCCACTGACCCGGCGCCGCTGACCATGATCGAAACGACCATCCGCTTTAAACCGAGGGACCAGTGGCGACCGGGCATGACGCCGGACAAACTGGTGACAGAACTCGACAACGCGGTGAAATTGCCCGGCATCGCCAACGTCTGGGTGCCGCCTATCCGCAACCGTCTCGACATGCTGGCCACCGGCATCAAAAGCCCGGTGGGCATCAAGGTGAACGGCAATAACGTTGCACAAATCGAGCAGATCGCCCAGCAGATCGAGCATATCGTGAAACAGGTGCCGGGCGTGACCTCGGCACTGGCCGAAAGGCTGGAAGGTGGTCGTTACGTCGATATTGATATTAACCGGCGTGAAGCGGCACGTTACGGTGTCACGGTGGCTGAATTACAGTCGCTGGTCTCAACGCTGGTCGGCGGGGAAAATATCGGCGAAACGCTGGAAGGCCGCGAGCGTTATCCCATCAACCTGCGTTATCCGCGTGAGCTGCGCGACAACGTGCAGGCGCTGCGGGATTTACCGGTGCTGACCGCCTCCGGCGCACAGGTGCCGCTGTCGGCGCTGGCATCCGTCAACGTCACCGATGGCCCGCCGATGCTGAAAAGTGAGAATGCCCGTCTTTCAGACTGGATCTATGTGGATTTGCGCGGACGAGATTTGAAATCTGCCGTCGAAGACATGCAACAGGCGGTCAGCCAGCAGGTAAAATTGCCGGAAGGGGTGACGGTCAGTTGGTCGGGGCAATTCGAGTATCTTGAACGCGCCACGGCAAAACTGAAAATCGTGCTACCGGTGACACTTTTGATCATCTTCGTCCTGTTATACGTGACGTTCAGCAGCGTGCGCGACGCCCTGCTGATCATGGCGACACTGCCGTTTGCCCTGACCGGTGGCGTCTGGCTGTTGTACCTGCTGAGTTTCAATCTGTCGGTCGCCGCCGCCGTCGGGTTTATCGCCCTGGCCGGGGTTGCCGCCGAGTTCGGGGTGATCATGGTGCTGTATCTGAATCAGGCGGTGCAACGTCAGCAAAAAGCCGGCGGGGATATGAGTGAGGCAGAACTGTGCGACGCCATTCACCACGGTGCGGTGTTGCGCGTCCGGCCAAAAGCCATGACTGTTGCCACCATCATGGCGGGTTTACTGCCGATCATGTGGGGCGGAGGAACCGGTTCAGAAGTGATGCAGCGTATTGCAGCGCCGATGATCGGCGGCATGGTGAGTGCCCCGTTGTTGTCGATGCTGGTGATTCCGGCGGTGTATTTGCTGATGCATCGGAGAAGGAATAAAAAAGTTTAAGGGAAAGCCCCTCCTCTTCGCAGCGGGGAGCCGAACGGATCATTCTTAGGGTTTTGTCCTGGCTCCTCCCCCTGCGAAGGGGGAGGTCGGGAGGGGGTTTTAAGGGCTAACATCTTGTCAAGGTATACTTCAACTTATTGATTTTTCTTTAATACCCCACCCCAACCCTCCCCTTCGCAGGGGAGGGAGTCGACCGGATCATGCTTTGGATTTTACTCCTCAACCGGAACGATCCTCTCTGCCGGTTTCTCCAGAATCATCGTCTGCGTCTGACTCAGACTGATCCCCGCGGCCCGCAGCATCTTCAGGATTTCGTAAAGCAAATCACTGCGCGTACCGCTGACCATGCGCGGGCTGTTCACAAAACCTGTCACACTCAGCACAATCCCGGTCGGTCCCAGTTCTTTAAAGCTGACCGAGGCCGGTGGGTTTTCCAGAATGGATTCGTGCAAGTTGTAGGCTTCCAGCAGTAATGTCTTAACCTGTTCCGGGTCGATATCCAGCGGGAAGGTCAACGTGATAGTCGCCACGCCCTGCGCGTTACCCATGGTGGCGTTACGCACGTTCTGTGAAATCAATTGTGAGTTCGGCACAATCACGGTGGATTTATCGCTTAGCTGAATTTCAGTTGCACGGACATTGATACGGCGGATATCCCCTTCCACACCGCTGATACTGATCAAATCCCCCACTTTCACCGGACGTTCGGTCAGCAGGATCAGACCGGAGATGAAGTTCTTCACAATCTCCTGCAAACCAAAACCGATACCGACCGACAAGGCACTGACGATCCACGCCAGTTTGTTCCATTCGATGCCCAGCGAAGACAGCGTCAGCAGGATGATCAGCACGTAGCCGACGTTGGTGAACAGCGTCACCAGCGAGGCACGCATACCGCGATCCATCATGGTTTTTGGCAGGAAATCGTTATCCAGCCACCTGCGTGCGGAACGCAAAATATACCAGCCGACCACCAGACACAGCACCGCGTTGACCGCGTGCGCCGGAATGATGTTCATGCTTTCGAGACCTTTACCGCCCCAGATATCGACGATTTTTGCCAGCAGCTCCAGCGGCGTCGTCGTGCCGAAAGTACCGTTAAGCAGCGCGACGGCGGCCATCAGCAGCAGTCCGGTTTTACCGATTGCCGAGAATAACGTGGCAGCCAGTGACAGGTGACGGTCATTGACGCTCAGCGTACTTTTGAGGATTTTGCCGCTGTGCGTGGTCGGCGCAAACAGACTCTCACACAGGTCCACGACAAAGTGGATCAGCAGATACAGGCAACTGACTACCAGCCCGATCCACAGCAGTTCGAAGGTCACAAAACGCGCCAGCGGAATATAACCAATCAGCAGCGCCATCAGGATGACAAACGCCGTCAGGCTTATCACCAGATGGATAAGCCCGGCCAGCGTGGAACGTGCTTCGGTCTGTTCCCCTTCGGCCTTCATCTTGCGACGCATACGGTTGATACGCACTGGCGCGATCAGGCAGTTGAGCGCCACGAGTAACGCCGCCAGTCCGTTGCCAAATAACGTTGCTGAGACGCTGGCACCGACCAGGTTATTCAGCTGTTCGATGATACCGAACAGGAAAATAAAGCCCGCCAGCAGAACCGGGAATGATGCCAGTGTTTTTGCCAGCGGATCGGCAATGCCCGGCAGACGCCACGACGGATGGTTATTGGAAAGTAATGCAATCCCCAGACCGGCGATCACGGCGGAGAAATAGGTCAGTTCAACCAGTTGTCCGGCAAATTCCGTCACCCACGGCGAGGTATCCGGCAGACGGGTGAAAATATACCCGAGCAACTGAACGCTGATGCCAAGCGTCAGGGTGGTGCTCAGCGTAGTAAAACAGGCCAGAAAACTGCGACGGAAACGCCCCTGCGGCAACCAGCGCGGCAGGATCCAGTTCATCGGTCTGTCCAGCACGCGGCGACCGGCCAGGCCAATCACCAGCGCCAGTAACAGATAAATTGCGGTGCCGATGCGCCATTCCTCGCTCCACGCCTGCATCCACGCGTCTTTAACCTGCGAACCGAAGTCATCAAAACGCGCCGCATCATCATCGTTTGGCGTAATAAGCGGTGCCCAGAAATTCCCTCCGAGAATGCTGCCGGTATTGAGCGCAATCTGGGTTTTCAGTGCATCACGACGTAATCCGGCGATTTGCGAAGACAGGTTTTGCGCACCAAGGGAGATGGCTTTGGTCTGCTCGATTTGCGTGGTCAGCAGCGTTTTGCTGTTGTTGAGCTTATTACGCTGGCTGATCACTTGCGGCGTTTCCGTGATCGTGCCCGGTGCAGGCGCCGGACCCAGCACGTCGAGCTGTGCCTGCACCTGCGCCAGATCCGGCGTCAGCGCACCCGTCAGCTTGTCGGCATCTTCGGCCAGTTTCTGCGCAGCATCAGTCAGGCCGGTAAATTTCTTGTCGGTTTTCGCCGAAGAGACCTGCTGTTTCAGCTGATCCAGACGCTTTTGTAATGCCGGTAACGCGGTCGTGACGTTCACTTTAACCGGTTGTTCCGCCGTGGCAGGCTGGCCTGTACTTTCGTCAGCCTGACTCAGCACCGGCGTTATCAGCAGACATGACAACAATGCCAGCAACAACGGCACTCTTAACATTTTTTGCATAGAAGGATGATTCCGGGAGTTCGGGAAATTATTGTTTGAAAAATCCGGCTAAGGATACGCTTTCTCGTGCCAAAAGGAGTAGGGATTTTCTGCTTCTCAGGCTGCGGTGCATAACCCTAAATCATTCGGGGTGCATCAGTGCAGCGACTGAGCAAATCCCCGGCAGCATATGACCGGGGTTTGCGAACGAAGCTAACGCAGAGGCAGCCTGAGGGATGACGGTTAGTGCTGACCGAGCATCTGGCGAAGTATAGCCGCAGACTCCGCAGGCTGGAGCGCCAGAATGCCGGAGTACAGGCTGATGGAAATTTCGCACACTTTTTCGCGATCGACATCCGGTTTGGTCAGGTCATTAAACATCTGCAACTGTTCTCCGTACATACTGGCCAGGGCTTCACGCACCGGCACCATCATCTGCACCACTTTTTCCGTGCTCACAGGGGCAGGCATAACCGTTTGCCCGCTGCCGGTCGCCAGCAGTAAATCATTCATGGTGTCGAGATCTTTTCGGAACAGTTCCGGTGGCAGCACCTGTGCGGTATTCACGCCGCCGCTGACCTGCGGATAAAGGAATTTAAAGCAACTGCCGTCTTTGCGTGCCTGCAGCGTCTGCATTTCTTCCAGATTTACCTGCATCGCCTGGTTCACATTGGCGTCCGGTGCGTGGCTGATGCGTTGCGAGAGTAACAATGACACCATCGGTTTGACGGTATCAATGGCTTCCTGCTGCGGTTTACCCTCTTTCTTCATATTCAGGATATTGCTGCGGATCTGCGCATACAGTGCCGGTTCCTGCATTCTGATGGTGTTGTACAGCGGCAATTCGGCCAGCGCCTGATCGATTTTCTGCTCTTCACTGTTACCGGCAAGACGCGGTTTGATGACGCCCCCCCACAGCAGGTTACCGCCGATGATCAACACCAGAAATAAGATCACCGCAGGTACCCGGCCAATTTTGCCTTTTTTGTGTAATGCCCCGATCAGCGAGCCAATGACCGCACCGCTGATGCCCCACACCATCACTTCATTCCAGTTCATTTTCCTTTGCCTTCAGTAAACAATTTAGTGACTTCCAATCTGTGCGACCGCATCGCGGCTGGCGTCAATACGCGCCTGCCCGTGCAGTTCGTGCAATTTGCCCTGTCGCATTTCCAGCAGACGATCGGCGTGTTCAAAATAGTGATCATCATGGCTGATTGCCAGCACGGTTTTACCCATATCACGCAATTGTGGCAACAGCTCGCGGTAGAAGGTACGGCGGAACTGGGGATCCTGATCGGCCGCCCATTCGTCAAGCAGCAGGAAATCACGCCCTTCAGCAGCGGCCAGCAACAGCGCCACCCGTTTACGCTGTCCGGCAGACAGTTGCAGATTGGTCACTTCATTGCCGTTGAACTGGAGTTTGTCTTTCATTTTCAGGCGTTGCAGCCAGTCTTCCACCAGCAGCGGGTCCGGTATCTCGCCTTGCGGACCCATGAGCTGACCGAACAGGTGGAAGTCAGTGAACACCGCCGAGAAAATCTGCCGGTATTGTTCGGCGTTTTCGGCGGTGACCGGCACGCCGTCGAGCAGGATTTGCCCGGAACGCGGCTGATACAGGCCGGTCAGCAACATCGCCATTGTCGATTTTCCGCTGCCGTTGCCGCCAATCAAAAATACCAGCTCGCCACGGGTGATCGTCAGGTTCAGCGGACCGACGCCAAAACCAGCGCCCTCTTCTTTGCCTGCGTAACTGAAGGTCAGGTCGCGCAGTTCAAGGGTTTGCCACTTTTTCGCGACAATGGCGGGGGTAAAGGCTGCGTTATATTCCGCCAGTTTCAATGCTTTCAGTTTGCCAAAAGCCACCTGTGCGCTGAGCAGCGTCGGCAGCGCACCCACAGCCTGTAACATGGGTGTCCGCAGGAACAACAGCGTCAGGGAATAAGTAGCGGCAACATCGGTATCCGACCAGCCAAGCGTATTCGCCATGAAGAACACCAGGCCAATCGCGCCCAGCATCATGATATTCGACCAGTTCACGGCGCTCAGGTGGAAGGTGTCGGCGCGGATGATGTGATGACGATATTCTTCGGCATCTTTACGGTATACATCATCAAACAGATGGCGCGCACGCTCGCGGTTCAGCGCCAGCTCTTTGCGCCCCTCGATCACTTTCTGATAATCGGTTTGCAGTTTGTCTTCCGCATCACGCACTTTCGCCAGATGACGGTAAACATGCGACACCAGTTTGAAACCGCCGAAAATAGTGATCAACAGCCAGATGACCGTCACCAGCAGCATTTCCGGTGACAGCCAGGCCAGATATCCCGCACAACCCAGGGTCAGGATAATCCCCTGCACCAGCTCCGGCAGGCGCACAAACGCCAGTGTGATGTTACGGATGTCGCTGCCCAGGCTGGCAAGCAGTTGCGCATTACCGATTTGCTCGATGCGTTCGATATCGGTATCGAGAATACGTTTAATGAACTGGCCACGCAGACGGTAAATGAAGTGATGACCGAGCACGGTCAGCGCCAGCTGAGAGCCTAACGTGACCGCCATCAGCAACAGAAGTAATCCGAGGAATTGCGGAAGAACCATCAGCGAGCCTTGGGTGGTTTCAATCAGTTTCAGATTGATAAACGCGATCAGCCCGATGCCCAGAACGGCGCTGAGCAGGCTCAGCGCCATCACCCCTAAAAACGGCCAGCGGTATTGCTTAAAGACAACACGTAACAACTCCATGAATTTTTCTCATTCTGAATGCAGGTAAATGATGCTGCACGCAGTTTAATGACACGCATTGTCATATCAAGAACAATTCTCATTTTACCCGCGTATCCTGGCGGATCACCATGCGCTCGAACTTACCGGCGACCACCAGATAGCCAAACATGCCGAGCAAACCGTGTGCGCCGACAAACCACAGCGCGAGGTTAAAGGAGCCGGTTGCCGCGACGATATAACCGATCACTACGGGCGTAATAATCCCCGCAACGTTACCCAGGCAGTTAAACACCCCGCCGCTCAGGCCGATCATTTTCTCCGGCGCGGTATCTGACATCACTGCCCAGCCGATGGCCGATAAACCTTTGCCAAAAAATGCCAGCGTCATCAGTGCAATCACCGCCGCATCAGTGGAAACAAAGTTACTGGCAAATCCCGCAGATTATCGCACTGGCGGCTCAGGAATTGCCGGAAATCACGCTGGTAATGAAGGAAATGGTGTCGTCAGCCCAGCTTCAGGCACTGGCGGCGCGCACGCTGGATATCGGCTTTGTGCGCCAGCCGGTGACGTTATTTCCGCTGGCCTATCACTGCGTACTGCGTGAGCCTTTATGCGTTGCGTTGCCTGCTTCATCCGCGCTGACTGCCAAACCCCGCCTCCGTCTGCGGGACTTTGCCGGACAACCTTTCATCATGTATTCCGCAAGCGAAGGAAAATACTTTTACGACTGTATCGCCGGGCTGTTTGCACAGGCCAACGTCGTGCCGCATTACGTGCAACATTGCAGCCAGACTCACACTATTCTCGGGCTGGTGCGCGCCGGTGTCGGGCTGGCGGCATTCCGGCAACTGGTTATCGCGCACTGCACGGCAAGTGGCGCAATCGCAAGAAAAAAGCTGACAGTCCGCCGCTCGCTTCCTAAACTGAGGTAATGGATAAAGAACAAGAACTTCGCCGAAGTAAACGTAACGCGCTGGGGTTGCTGCTGGTTGCCGCCGCCCTGTTTGTCATCACCCTTTTCCTGCCGCCCAACTTCTGGGTGTCCGGTCTGAAAGCCATTTCCGAGGCCGCGATGGTCGGGGCAATGGCTGACTGGTTTGCCGTCGTGGCACTGTTCCGCCGCGTGCCGGTGCCGTTTGTCGCCTCGCATACGGCGATCATCCCTAAAAACAAAGACAAGATTGCCGATAATCTGGCGGTGTTCGTGCAGGAGAAATTCCTCGCGCCCGCCACACTTATCACACTGATCCGCCAGCATGACCCGGCGCGGATGCTGACAGACTGGCTGAACGCGCCCGACAACGCACAACGGTTTGCCAAATATGCCGTGAAGATGATCCGCGGTTTTCTGGACGTCACTGACGATCAGCGCATCGCCCAGCTTATCCGCCGTGCGCTGTACCGGGTGATCGACAAAATCGACCTGTCGGCGTCGATTGCCACCTTGCTGGAAAGCCTGACCAAAAACGGCCGCCATCAGGAACTGCTGGATCAGGCGATGGATCAGCTGGAAATCCTGCTGGCAAAAGACAGCACGCGGCAGTTTATCTCCGCGCAGATTGTCGGCTGGATGAAACGCGAACATCCGCTGACCGCCAAATTACTGCCCACCGGCTGGCTGGGGCGCAACGGCGCGGATATGGTCTCCAATGCCGTGAATTCCGTGCTCGACGATATGGGCAACGATAAAACCCACGCTTTCCGCAAAGGCTTCGATCGCTCGGTACAAAGCTTTATCTGGAAGCTGCAAAATGACCCGGCGACCGCGCAGAAAGCTGAAGAGATCAAACAGTATCTGAAAGATGACGAAAAGCTGAATACGTATGTTTTGCAGTTGTGGGGCGATATGCGTAACTGGCTGAAAGAAGATTTAGAAAGCGAGGATTCGCGGGTGTTCGCCAAAGTCACCGAATCCGGGCAATGGCTGGGTAATGCGCTGGCGCAGGACGAAAAGCTGCGCCTCTCGCTGAATCAGCAGATGGAAAGTATTGCAGAGAAAGTCGCACCGGAATTCGCCGAATTCCTGACCCGCCACATCAGCGACACAGTGAAAGGCTGGGACGCGCGCGATATGTCGCGGCAAATAGAACTGAATATCGGTAAGGATTTGCAGTTTATCCGCATCAACGGCACGCTGGTCGGTGCCTTTATCGGCCTGGTGCTTTACCTGCTGTCACAACTGCCGGTGGCGATTCCCTGGGTGATGGCGCGGATTTAAGGCGCCTGAACAACCTGTATTTTACCCCGGTTCTGGTCCTTAAAACCTCTTCTCAGACTCCCCCTTTGCAGGGGGAGTAGCAAAAAGCCAGGCCGGAAATAGCTCGACCGGCGCCCTCTCCTGCGAAGGGGAGGGTTGGGGGTATTAAAGACAAATGAATGAGTTAACGTGTGCATTCGCCTTACCACCCGCATGCCTCACTTTTTCCGAAGGCACAAGCCGATAATTACTTCACAGTTTTACTGAACGCATCCACCGCCAGAATGGCATTCGCCACATCTTCGGCAGACAGGTTGTGGTTCAGATTGCCCAGCGTATCGCCCTCGCCGCCTGCCAGCGCACCCACTTTCACCAGATTGGCGAAAGATTCGTTTTCCAGATGCATTCCTTTCAGCGTGGTTGGCATTTTGATGGCGCGGTAGAAGCGCACGTATTTCGCGATTTCTTCGTCCGGACGTTGTTCCAGCACCATCTGCGTCAATGTACCGTATGCCACTTTTTCACCGTGCGTCAGGTGGTGAATATCACCAGAGATCGCAGTAAAACCATTATGGATGGCATGCGCCCCCGCCAGACCGGCATTTTCAAAGCCCAGACCGGACAGCAATGTGTTGGCTTCCACCACGGCTTCAACCGCTGGCGTCACCAGTTTCTGCTCAACTGCGGTGTAAGCACTGTAGCCGTAAGTCAGCAGCGTTTTTTCGCAGGCTTCGGCAATGGCCATCCCGGCGATAGTCGGGTCGCCGCCTACCATAGACTGGGAATGGGAACGCAATACCGCCTGCGCTTCAACAAAGGTCGCCAGGCCGTCAGCGATACCGGAGGCGAACAGGCGTACCGGTGCCTGTGCGCAAACATGGGTATCCACCAGCACCAGATCCGGGTTTTTATTGTAGAAACGGTAGGATTCGAAAACGCCTTCATCGGTGTAGATAACCGACAGCGCGCTGCACGGCGCATCGGTAGAGGCCACGGTCGGCACAATCACTACGTTTTGTTTCAGTTCATCTGCAATGGCTTTAACCGTGTCGAGCGTCTTACCGCCACCGAGCCCAACCACTACCTGTGTTCCCGCATCACGGGCGATACCTGCCAGACGGGTGATTTCGCTGGCAGAGGCTTCACCGTTAAAGCGCTCGTAGTGGAATTCTACGCCCGCTTTTTTCAATGATTTCTGTACGCGGTCACCGATAATTCCCCAAACAACATCATCAGCAATCAGGAATGATTTTCCCCCCAGGTCGGGCAGATAATCCCCTAACTCATCCAGTACACCGCTGCCCTGAACGTATTTTCTTGGCGAAGAGAAGATAAATTTACTCATGATAAAAACCTCTTTTCGTTGATAATGTGAAAGTGAATAACTCTCCGAGGGTAACGCAGCATGACAGGAAGCCCAACCCTTTTAATTCACATTAACAGCATGACTCGCAAAGAATTTCTTCAATTAATGCGGAAGTTTAAAATAATAAGACAATTCATATTTGAACGATTTAATACCTCTTAATGATTATTAAAATCCGCATGATTCATCGCTGATAGATAAAGCGCAGTCTGTTAGCTTTTAACTATTGAATGCATCAATAAAAGCGACTTTCCCTTATCAGTAAACCCCGTAGAATTCATCTCATTGGCAGCACGTCGTAAGCAGTGGTCATTAGCCAGCTCGCTGTTAGCCATTCCATTAATATTTCTGAGATTAATAAGGAACAGCATGTACAACTTTCAGCGCTATAACGCCAAAGAACTGGCGCTTGCCTATATGAGCAGCAAACCACACGACTTTTCGCCGAACGAATTTTTACAACAGTTGAAAGAGATCGAGAAATCTTTCGACATGGCGCTGCGAAATCCGCAGCAGCAGCCACAGAACGGAATGTTGGTGAAGGCGTTTTGATTGCCATCTTGCCCTTCATCAGTTAAGTGTCGTGCGTTACCCTTGCTTTACCCGTGGAAGTATTTTGCACGTGCCTGTATTGGGTTCATCTGCAAAAATAAAATAGAAAAAAAGCAAAAGCCCCGAATAGTCGGGGCTTTTTGTATTTATTAATGACAACTCCCCTAAATCATTCAAGTTGCAGGAAGGCGGCAAACGGACGAATCCCGATGAGCTGACTAAAGTCAGTGATTCGGGTGAGCGAATGCAGCCAACGCACCTGCGGTTTGAAGGATGACGGGGACTACTTCGTCATCTGACGGTCATCAATGTACTTGCGTTTATCCGGCGCTGGCGGGAAATACTGATACAGCCAGGTTTCAGACAGCGCAGTCTGGCCGTTGCGCAGGAACATACGCAGCTCGACCGGCGCGACTGAATCGCTGTCAGGATACCAGTCAAACAGGATGCGGTAACCGTCGAACGGCTGCACATACAAAATTTCGATGTTTTTGATTTTACCCGCCGAGACGTTGATCACCGGCTCGATCCCTTTATCAGCAAAGGCTTTCAGCTCGCCACCAATGAAATCGATAGCAAAACGACGCGCCCAGACTTGCGGATAGTTCTCACCCGGCGCCCACCCTTCCGGGAAACCGCCCATACCGGTACGGGTCGCCAGCACATTCGCCAGCGGGCTGCGGTGAGGAGGTACGGAACTCCAGTACAGCTTATAGCTGAAACTAAATTCAGCACCGGATTTCACCGGTGTTTCCGGTTGCCAGAAGCACACCACGTTATCCAGGGTTTCACCCGTAGTCGGGATTTCCATCAGATTGACGGCGCCCTTCCCCCAGTCCCCGACCGGTTCTACCCACAGGCTCGGACGCTTGTTGTACCAGCCAATCACGTCCTGATAATTATTGAATTCATGGTCAAGTTGCAACAGACCAAAACCTTTCGGGCTGTTGTCGCTGAAGGCGTTGAACTGCAATCGCTGCGGGTTGTTCAACGGGCGACAAATCCACTCACCGGTACCGGTCCACATTTCCAGGCGATCAGAATCGTGGATTTGCGGGTGGATGGTGTCGCAACGGCCACGTTCACTGGTGCCACAACTGAACATGCTGGTCATCGGAGAAATGCCCAGTTGTTTGATATCTTCGCGGGCATGCAGATGGTTTTCAATTTCCATCACCACACGGGTCGGTTCGCAGTGGATCACGAATTTATACGCGCCGGTAATGCTCATGCCGTCCAGCAAGGCGTAAACCGTAAAAGTCGTGTCGCCAGGTTTTGGCGTATCAAACCAGAATGCGGTGAAATCAGGGAATTCTTCCGGCTGATCGGTAAAGGTATCGACCGCCACACCACGGGCTGACAGGCCATATTGGTAGGTATCATCTACTGCACGAAAATAGCTGGCACCGAGGAAGGAAACCACGTCGCGGCGCGTCAGTTCAGGGGCTTTATTGACTTTAAAACCGGCGAAACCAAGATTTGAGAAGCCTTCCAGTTGTTTGGTATCCACACCGGCATCGTGATAGTTAAACAATTCAGGGCGGAAATGGATTTCGCGCGCCATGTGTTTCACCGGATCTACAGAATACATGCGCACGCGGCGTTTGAAGCCCATGCCGACGTGAAACAGTTCCACATCAAGCTGACGGTCAGGCAGACCATTCCACAGCGAATGTGCATGATCATACTGAATCGCGTTGTAGGCCTGTGGCGTGAGTTCAGCCAGCGTCTTCGGCAACGGCTGCGGCGCGCCACCGTAGGGCTTGTCCGCCAAATCTTTCGCCATTTTTTTCAGCGCGTTGAAATCAAACGGCAATTCGCCGCCGTCTGCCACATTCGCCTCTGCCGCTTCTGCGGAACGGGTGAACAGTGTGGACATAGCCGGCACACCACACCAGGCGGCGAATGCCATAGATGCTTTAATAAATGCTCTTCGTTCCATGCCAGAATCGTTTCCTGTACTGGGCAAAAAAATCCGGGGGCTTCGTCACAAAAACGCAGTCCCCGCGTATTCAGAATTTTCGACCCTAAGGCTAACGTAAAATTCACAAGCCGAGTACAAGAAATTGAATGCATTCAGCTAATATTTCACTTGAAAAAGTTAGCGCTTATGACAGTGCTCATCCCCCGTATGACAGGGGATGAGCCGGTTTTCAGAAACGCCGGTTTTAGCCGTAATTCCTGCCCTGTTGAGGTGCGTAATCCCCCGGTGACTTTAGGAACATTCTGTTACCGGAAGGTTACTATCACTCATGATTCAGCGTGTTATCCGCGCCGGGTTAGCACGCCTTTGTGTCCGCCCTGCTATGCTGAAATCTCATCGCTTTGTGATTTTTTGTTTTACTGCAAGAGGTTTCAGCATGTCCGATGAACTGATTCAGGAGAAAGCCCGTGCGCTATACGCGCAGTTAACCGGCAAAATTTCACTCCCCTGCACGCTCCATGTCAGCGGTGCCGGAAATCTTCCCTCTTATTATCCGGTAACCCCGCTGATTGCCGCCTCTGTTGCGCTGGCAGGAATCGCAGTGTCGCAACTGGTCGCCCTCAGAAACGGCAAACACGATGCCGTAACCGTGGATCGCCGTCTGGCCTCGCTGTGGTGTAAAACCAGTATCCGGCCTGACGGCTGGGAAATACCGCCAGCCTGGGACAGTCTGGCGGGTGATTACGCCACGGCAGACGGCTGGATCCGTTTGCATACCAATGCCCCCGCGCACCGTAAGGTAGTTGAAACACTGCTCGGCAAAGCGGAAAACCGCGAGGCGCTGGCGCTGCGGGTGGTGATGTGGAAAAAAGCAGCACTGGAACACGCCGTGGTGCGGGCGGGTGGATGTGCCGCGCAGATGCTCAGCCCGGAAGAATGGCAGCAGCATGTTCAGGGAAAATCGCTGATTGCGGAACCTCTTTTTCAGCATGCGTTGTCCGTTAAAGTGGCACCGCCGCATTGGGAATTATCCCCGCAACAGCCGCTGGCGGGCGTGAAAGTACTCGATCTGACACGGATTATCGCCGGGCCGGTGGCGACGCGTTTTCTCGCAGGACTGGGCGCGGATGTATTACGCATTGATCCCTTTGGCTGGGATGAACCCAGTCAGGAAGCGGATGTCACGCTGGGTAAACACTGTGCGCGGCTGAACCTGCATAACCCGCAGGACCGGCACCGTTTCGAAGAATTACTGCGGGACGCGGATGTGATTGTGCATGGCTATCGCGCAGGCGCGCTGCACAAACTGGGTTACGGCAGTGAACAGCGTCGCGCGATTGCGCCAGGGCTGGTGGATGTGTGCCTGAATGCCTATGGCTGGAGCGGGCCGTGGCGCGAACGGCGCGGGTTTGACAGTCTGGTGCAAATGAGCTGCGGGATCGCTGAACAGGGAATGCAGCGTTCCGGTCGTCACAAGCCTGTTCCGCTGCCGGTTCAGGCGCTGGATCACACTACCGGCTATCTGATGGCTGCGGCAGTGCTGCAGGGTTTGGCGCAACGTATGGAAACCAGTCAGGGCAGCGAATGCCGCCTTTCACTGGCACGTACCGCCCGCGAACTGATGGAAAATGGCACCTTAGCAGAAAGCGGCGAACCACTGATTGAATCCGCGGATCCGGCCGACTTTTTGCCCGAACAGGAACGTACGGTCTGGGGCAATGCCCGGCGTTTGCTTCCTCCTGTTCGTCTGGAAAATACGACATTACACTGGCGCTTCCCGGCTTCACCGCTCGGCTCTGCCCCCGCCAGCTGGCGTTAAGTCGTCAGAGAAAATGCCGCCTTGCGATACTGCAACGGCGTTTTGCCGATCATCTTTTTAAAACGGGTAATAAAATACGGCGCGTCAGTAAATCCGCATTGCAGTCCGATTTCTTCGACCGAACGGTCGGTGGAACGCAGTAATTCACATGCCCTTTTAACCCGCCGGGTGGCAAGGTAATCCTGAATGGAGCCCCCGGTTTCCTGCCCGAAAACCCGCGAGATATAACTTTCTGACAACCCGATGGCCGCTGAGAGCTGCGCCAGAGAAAACTTCTGCACGTAATTTTCTTCAATCCACTGCATCACTTTAGAGGCCGTTGTCCGGCTGATGGTTTTCGGCATTGCGTCCTCTGCGGGCATAAAGGCCATCAGTTGCAAAATCAGTAGGGTAATTTCTTCCCACTGATCGGCCTGCGCTTCAGACAACTGATTGAACTGCTCGAGAATGACTTCTATATGGCTGGCATGTTCGCTGAGATCATAAATGTGTGCCGCGCGGTCGGCATCCCACAAACTTGCGAACCGTGCCCGGCGTTGCGGGAACGATTGCAGGCAGCCATCCAGCAACTGGTGGTCCAGATGAATGGTAGTGCGCAAATACAGGTTCTTTTCACCGGATTCGACAAACACTTTGTGCAGTTTAAAAGGCGGAAAGACAAACAACCGTCCCGGGCGCAACGTGTATTGCTGATTATCCACAATGACAATGCCGTAACCCTGACTGACGAAAAGTAACTCCAGACACTGATGCCAGTGGAAATAATTAGCACTCCCACGGTTCATCCGGTTAAAAGAAACCTGACGTTCATTAAGGGCAATGCGTTCCAGATAATCAGATACCGGCATTCCTGTTTTCCTCAGTTCATTTTTACGTCATTAACGGCAAGGACAACAAAACACAATTTTCAGTCAGCTTTTTATAATTTAAGCCGTTTTAATCGTGGTTTGATAATCACAATTTCAAAATTCACGCCATTCTGTGAAGCACGTAACAATCAGCGATTTTCAGTTCTCTATATTTCACTCGCAGCACAGAGAATTGAAATAATATTTCAAATTAATAAACCCTTATTTTCTGCTTCCCTCACGTCACCGGGAGAGTTTTTATGACGCCGAAAAAAGTGAACATCAATAATCCGTTACAGACCCGCGATGATGTGCAGCATCTGCTGAAAGAATTGCTCGCGGCGGTGTCGCCTTATACGGAAGAAGGCAAAAGCGGAATCAGTCTGGGCAATTCCACCACCCATTACGGCAAAGAGATTGCCAAAATGGAAGCGCTGTCACGCATGTTGTGGGGAATATTCCCGCTGCTGGCGGGTGGCGGTGAATGTGAAGATTTGCCTTTTTATCTGAATGCCATTCGTTTCGGCACCGATCCGCAGCATCCGCAATACTGGGGAAAAATCCGTGATTTTGATCAGCGCTGTGTGGAAATGGCGGCGTTTGGCGTCGGGCTGACGCTGCTGAACAAGCAATTGTTGCAGCATTTCAGCGCGCAGGAGCAACAGAATCTGGCTGACTGGCTGAATCAGGGACGCGATGCCACCATCCCGAATAATAACTGGAATTTCTTCCCGGTCATGGTGCAGATGGGTTTTAAAGTCTCCGGATTACCCTGGGATCAGGAAGCCGTGGCGGCCCGATTTGCGCTGATGGAAGAATATTATCTGGGCGATGGCTGGTATTCCGACGGTCCCGGCAGGCCGCGTGATTACTACATTTCGATGGCGTTTCATTATTACGGGCTGCTGTATGCACAGAATATGGCCGATGTGGATGCGCCGCGTGCGGCCATGTTACGTGAACGCGCACAACGTTTCGCACAGGATTTCATTACGATGTTTTCAGCAGGCGGCGCGGCGGTGCCTTTCGGACGTAGCCTGGCTTATCGTTTTGCCGAAGCGGCGTTCTGGAGTGCGGCGGCGTACAGCAAACTGGAGGTGTTCAGCCCGGGTATTATCAAGGGGCTGATTTTGCGTCATTTGCGTCACTGGCTAAAAGAGCCGATTTTCGACCGCGACGGCGTGCTCAGCATTGGTTACCACACACCGAATCTGGTGATGGCTGAAGACTATAACGCGCCGGGTTCACCTTACTGGGCATGCAAACTGTTCCTGGTGCTGGCATTGCCGCCGGACGATACCTTCTGGCAGGCAGAAGAAGCCCCGCTTCCCGCACTGCCCGCGGCTTACTGTATTCCTCATGCCAGTCAGATCCTGACCCGCGATGCCGAAGGCCAGCATGTCGTGATGCTGACATCCGGGCAGCTTGAGCTGAATAACTTTGTGAATACCGAAGCCAAATACACCAAATTCGCCTATTCCAGCCAGTTCGGATTCACTTTAGATCGTGGCAGGTACGGGCTGAATCATGCCGGTTGCGATTCAATGCTGATGTTCTCGGAAAGTGACGGTTATTTCCGCGGACGTCGGGACTGTGCAGAGACACGGATCACCGGCGAGATGATTTACTCCCGCTGGCTGCCGTGGCACGACGTTGCCGTGCGTACCTGGCTGATCCCCTGCGGCGACTGGCATCTGCGCGTTCATCACATCGAGAATCAGCGTCCGCTGGAGACGGCCGAAGGCGGTTTCGCGGTAATGCAGGAACCTTCAACGCAAACACAGCTGTCAGCAGAAAAACGTGGGGTGACAGTCACGGCACGCAACGGCGTCAGCCGGATTGTCGCACTTGAAGAAAGCGAACCACGCGAAGCCTCCGCCGTTATCACCCCGCCCAACAGCAGCATTATGTTCGCCGAAACCGCCGCCATTCCGGTGCTGAAATCGTCACTGCCTGCCGGTTCTCACTGGCTGATATGCGCCGTATGTGCGTCTGCTACCCGTGATATCAACGCGCTGGCCGGGCCGGAAGTCAGTCGTCAGGGGCAACAATTGCGCTGGCAATATCAGGGTAACAGCGGGCACATCACGTTAGGTTAATCCTCAGGATCCGTTTCAGGAGTCACTATGAAAGCCATAAAAACAGCCAGTAAAACGGCTTACTACAAAATGAGCAGCTTTATATTCCTGTATTTCTTCACCTGGTCTTCAAGCTTCGGGCTATATGCCTTATGGCTGGGGCAAAAAGCCGGACTCGACAGTGTCAGTATCGGTACCGTGTTTGCCGTTAACGGCGTGTTCGCGGTGATCATGAAGCCGGTTTACGGCTATATCATGGACAAAATCGGCATGAGCAAATCTCTGCTGTACTTTGTCGTGCTGGTTTCCGCCCTCATGGCACCGTTCTTTATTTTCGTTTATCAGCCCCTGCTGGACAGCCATCTGATGCTCGGGATTATCGTCGGTGCGCTGTATCTGAGCCTCGGCTGGTACGCCGGTGTCGCAGCATCCGAATCTTACGCCGACCGCTTCAGCCGCCTGTATCACATGGAGTTCGGGCAGGTCCGCATGTGGGGTTCGCTGGGCTGGGCGCTGGCCGCGTCGTTCTCCGGCGTGCTGTTTAATCTCTCCCCGGCCTGGAACTTCGGGCTGAGCAGCGCCACCTCGCTGGTCATGCTGGCGGTGCTGTTGTCGCTGAAAATCGGTGATGAAGAACTCAAAGATAACGACGTGATTTCACAACAAAAGATCGTGTTCAGCGATGTGATTTTACTGCTCAAAAACCGCAAGTTCTGGATGTTCTCGCTCTATGTCGCCGGTGTGGCGTGGATGATGTTTGTCGCCGAACAGCAATTTTCACGTTATTTCGTCACCTTCTTCGACACTAAAGAGCAAGGCAACGCCTGGTACGGTTATCTGAGCACCGTGCAGTCCGGCCTCGAATTCCTGATGATGATGGTGATCCCTTTCCTGGTGAATTATTTCGGCGCCAAGAAAAGCCTGCTGCTGGTCGGTGCACTGGTGGGATTACGCCTGATTGCCTCCGGGCTGACCAACGATCCGCTGCTGATTTCCATTATCAAGCCGTTCTACGGGCTGGAAATCGCGCTGCTGCTGGTGTCAGTGTTTAAGTACATCGCCGAGCATTTCAGCAAACGCGTCAACGCCACCATGTATCTGCTGGGCTATCAGGCCATGATTTATGTCGGCTCGATTGTGGTCGCTCCCCCTGCTGGTTACTTCTACGACCGCATCGGTTTTGAACACACTTATCTGATTATGGGCGGTATCGCACTGTGCTTTACGCTGATTTCCGCCTTCACGTTATCCGCCTGCCACAGCCTGCGCTCAGGCACACCCGTACCGGCTGAACAGGTTGAAGTTGAAACTATTGGAATGGAAAGGGAGAAGGTATGACTATCACCATCGCGAAAGAGACGTTGTTACCCGTGGAACTGAATCAGCTGGATAAGATCGCCTTTGCACAAAAAATGCAGCGCGCGCGCCAGACGGTGCTCAGCAAAATTTCCCGCAATCTGGAGAAGTTCGGCAATAAGTTCCCGGCGGAAACCTGCGAAAACGGCCATTACCCGCTGACAGAGAATGTGGAGTGGACCACCAGTTTCTGGACCGGTCAGCTATGGCTGGCATGGGAAATGACCGGCGATGATCGTTACCGGCTGGCGGCAGAAAAACAGGTCACGTCGTTTGGTAACCGTATCGCCAACCGCATTGATACCGCGACGCATGACCTCGGTTTTCTCTACAGCCTCTCATGCGTCAGCGCGTATAAACTGACCGGCAACCGGCAGGCGCGCGGTTTTGCACTCCTCGCAGCTGAAGCGCTGATGGAGCGTTTTAATACCCAGGCGAAAATCATTCAGGCGTGGGGCGATTTAAATGACCCGGAACAGGCTGGCCGCATGATTATCGACTGCAATATGAATCTGCCTTTATTGTACTGGGCGAGTGAGCAAACCGGTGAACCGCGTTTCGCCGAGGCTGCCCGCGCCCATGCAGAACAGGCGGCGAAATATATTGTCCGCCCGGACGCCTCGACCTATCACACCTATTACATGGATACCGTGACCGGCGAGCCGCGTTTTGGTAATACGCATCAGGGATATGCTGATGACTCCTGCTGGTCACGGGGTCAGGCCTGGGGCATCTACGGTTTTCTGCTCAGCTATCGTTATACCGGCGATGCAGATCAGGTTGAGCTGTCACGGCGTCTTGCGCATTATTTCCTTAACCGCTTACCGGAAGACGATGTCTGCCACTGGGATCTTGCACTGCTTGGCACCAATGCCGTTCGCGACAGTTCGGCTGCGGCTATTGCGGTCTGCGGCCTGCTGAGTCTGGCCACCGCGCTGCCAGCCACCGATGATAAACGTGCGTGCTATGAAGAAATGGCGCTGCGCATGATGGACTCACTGACTGAGAATTATCTTACCGGTGATCAGGAGGATTGTGACGGTTTGCTTAAGCATTCTGTCTATCACATGGCGAGCGGTAAAGGCGTAGATGAGTGTTGCAGCTGGGGGGACTATTTTTATGTCGAAGCGCTGACACGCGTGACGCAATGCTGGCAGTCCTACTGGTAATCTCTGTGACGCAGTGTTTACGCACTGCGTCCGCTTTTCCTGCCATTTTCATTCGTGAATTGTTTTTAAGCATACGCAGGGTTATCAGCATATTGTTATGTCTTCAAGAGTGTTACTGTAACATCATAATCAATTAGCTTTTCTTCTATGTCCTTACATCCATTAAGAATAGTCTTAATTCGAGTCATTTTTTTGTTCAGTCACAAAATAAATTGTGACATAAACCAAATTTACCAAACCCCTTCCTACCTCTTACGGGGTAAAAAAATCACTTCCAACCGGACAGATTTCATGCAAAAAGTAGAGTCAGCATGCAGTTTGTGCCTTTTGTGCTGACACCAAAGAATCCAATCATTATGCAGAACAGGGATGTCCTATGGGGACTTACTATGCAAACGATAATCTTGGATCCATGCCGGTATACGCGTCTCGGATTGCAACAATTTCTCGCCAGTGAACAAGACATCAGTTACGTCAGCCATTTTGAGCAGCTTCTCAATGGTTGCAGCAAACTGAATCCTTCCCTTGTTTTTATTAACGAGGATTGCATATCGCCTCATTCAGGTAATAAAGAGCGTCTGGGAGAACTGATCACCGAATACCCTGATACGCTGTTTTTTATTTTTATGTCCCGTACGCGTATTCATTTTGAAGAGTATATTTTTGTGCGTAAGAACGTGATTATCACGTCGAAATCCATTAAGGCCGATACCCTTAAGCAGTTAATCAATCATCCGTTATTGCCGCAGTCGCAGGATCCTGCCAGCAGCGGAATGCTCGATACCCGGCCCGTGATGCTCAGCCGTTCTGAATCAGCGATGCTCAAGATGTGGATGTCCGGCAACGGTACCATTGAAATATCCGATAAATTACAAATTAAAACCAAAACGGTGTCTTCCTATAAGGGAAATATTAAAAGGAAAATAAAATCACCGAATAAACATATTATTTATCACGTCGTCCGTTTATGTGATCAGCTTACCAACGGCATCTACGTCAATTAACCTCCGCCCTTCTTTTTCGGCCTCCTGCTACAGGCTACGCAACGGTGTGGCCTGTAGAAATCGTCGTTAATCTCTGAAAATGAGATCTCCGCCACAAATATAAACTGAATCCCTGCGCCGGAATGCCGATGACACCCTATGGCGTTTTTTTCGTCAAGGCCGGACTTGCCCGCTGGCAATGCCTTTATCGCTGTCACTGACCGCCCGGAACAGGCGGTATACAGGATCAATTGAGCGGAACAAAATAAAATGGATACTCCTACACAGTTAACGACCAGAACCTCCTTTATCAGCAATATTCGCCTTGTTACCCTGATTAGCCTGATTCTTACCGGGATCCTTTTCCTTTTTGCTGTGTCCATCGGCACCTCCGGTTTCTTTCTGAAGCAAAGTAATGCCGCGCTGGCAAACGCCACCCAGGAGCTGCAAATCCGTCTGGCGCTTTCCAACAGTTCAAACCATCTGCGTACCGCACGTTTGCTGTTGATTCAGGCCGCTGCAGCCGCGCGTATTGGCGATCAGGATGTGTTTAGCCAAAACCTGAAGGACGCTGCCAGCCGCATTAAACAGTCACAAACCTCGTTTGATATGTATATCAACCGGCCAAATAAAACCGATAAAGATCGGGCGCTCGATGAACCGCTGAAAAAAGCCTACGACGCCTATCTGACTCAGGGCATGGCGCCGATGCTGGAATCGGCCAAACAGGCACATTTCGAAGAAGTGATTTCTCAGGAAGCAGAAACAGTACGTGGCCTGGATCTCGCCAATAACGTCCCGCTGCTGGCGGCGATTGCCTATCGCACCCAAACCGCTAACACCATCAATGATAAAGCGCAGCGCAATGCCGTGCTCGGTTATACCCTGATGGGCGGCGGGTTCCTGCTGGCGCTGGTCCTGACCTTCATCACTTATCTGGTCATGCGCAAAGTGATTATTCATCCGCTGAACCGGATGGTGATGCGCATTCAGAAAATTGCCGAGGGAGATCTGACGCAGCCCACCCGGGCACATGGCCGGAATGAAATCGGCGTACTGAGTAACAACGTAGATCAAATGCAACGCTCGCTGGCGTCAACGGTGCTGACCGTACGTGAAGGCGCGGTGTCTATTTATCAGGGGTCGACAGAAATTGCTTCGGGCAATACCGATTTATCATCGCGAACTGAACAACAGGCGGCGGCACTGGAAGAAACGGCTGCCAGCATGGAACAGCTGACGGCGACGGTGAAACAGAACTCCGAAAACGCCCACCACGCCAGCAAACTGGCCGCCGACGCCTCCAATAAAGCGCAAAAAGGCGGGAATATTGTGGCGGAGGTTGTCAGTACCATGGATAAAATTTCCCGCAGTTCGACCAAAATTGCTGAAATCACCAATGTGATCAACAGCATCGCTTTCCAGACAAACATTCTGGCGCTCAATGCCGCCGTGGAAGCGGCACGCGCCGGTGAACAGGGGCGCGGATTTGCGGTGGTGGCCAGCGAAGTGCGCAGCCTGGCACAACGAAGTGCACAGGCAGCGAAAGAAATCGAAGCGCTGATTGAAGAATCCGTCGATTACGTCGGCGAAGGCAGCATTCTGGTGGGCGATGCAGGTGACACGATGTCAGAAATTGTCACCGCGGTCAGCCATGTGACGGACATCATGGGCGAAATCGCTTCCGCATCGGATGAACAAAGTCGTGGGATCAGTCAGGTCAGCCAGGCGGTGTCGGAAATGGATGGTGTCACACAGCAAAACGCCTCACTGGTGCAGGAAGCCTCAGCGGCGGCCGCGTCACTGGAAGAACAGGCCGCGCGCCTGACACAGGCTGTCGCGGTGTTCCGTCTGGATGGCAACACACGCAGTGCGCAGCCACAGTCCCCGGCATCATCCCGCGCCCTGCCCGGCCCGGCTTCCCGTTCGTCAAAAGGGGTGAACGATGAGCCGAACTGGGAAACGTTCTGATAGTCGCGTCAGCGTTATTCCTGACGGGCAATAAATAAAAAAATACCGGTGGCAAACCTTCTGCCCCGGTATTTTTTTATTCGTAGCGGATGTAGCGTAAACGTTATTCAGAACCTTCACGTGGTTCGACAAACGTGCCGTCTTTGGTGTCGCCTTCATTGAAGAACCAGATGCCCGCCGGATATTCCTCCAGCGAAACCAGATACATGACGCCTTCGTAAAATTCCTCTACGGCTAATACTTTACCTTCGCGGCGCGGCCCGCCGTCGGTTTTCACTGTCACAAGATCATTAACTTTCATCAGGTTATCCCATGGTTTTCAATTATGATTATTGTAGTACAGACCACCGCACAAAGGCATGGCATGAAAGGAAAGATAATGCGAAACGGTAAAATACCCCTGCGGGACTCCTTTTCATTTTCTTAACGAATTGAAGCAAGAATCCTGACTTTCATTTTCTCTATACTGGCGGTGTGCTTACCCCCCGAGGAAGTACATAATGAATGTCATAAGAAATATTTTGCCCGCCGTTATGCGGGCTTTTTTTTATCTTTTTGCCAGAGACCGCCGGATAAAACAGCAGACGCTCGCAGAAATGACAAACGGCGTATCAACGATACGGTTAACTGACAAGGGGTTAATGACAAACAACAGACGTAAAAAAACCCGCGCATGCGGGTTTTTGTCATCTGTACTTTTATCGCTGAAACAGCGGTAAAGTAAGATTAGATAGCGGTAACGTTAGCCGCAGACGGACCTTTAGCACCGTTCTCGATAGTGAACTGTACGTTCTGGCCTTCAGCCAGGGTCTTGAAACCTTGATCCTGGATAGCGGAGAAGTGTACGAACACATCTTTGCTGCCGTCAGCAGGAGTGATGAAGCCAAAGCCTTTAGACTCGTTAAACCACTTAACCTGACCTTTCATCATTGACATAAGAATTACCTTTTAAAAATAAATTTCGCCACCATGGGCATGTTATAGCCGGATTTCAGTCGTTACTTATGGAGGCACTAAGAAGGAAATTCGTCAGAGCAGGGTTATCATGGATAACGCTTTAAATTGGAACAACTTTACTCAGGATGTCGTGCATAAATAGGTCTGTACCACAGGCCGGTATGTATTTACTCATGACTGCCCTTTAATAGCAACTCTTTTTAATGCAATGCTGCGGTAAAGCGCGAAATTAGTCTAATTTTGTACCGAACAGTTCAATAGATGTACAGTTATCAGGCTATTTTTCAACAGGTTGTGGTTTATCGGCCGCTAAGACCGCTCCGCAATGTGCGCAAAATTTTGCATCTATTTCATGGCCAGAATGCAGACAAGTCTGACAAGAACGGGCAGCACGCCCTTTTTCCAATTCCTGCGACATATAAGCCGTTAAAATCCCGGTCGGCACGGCGATGATCGAATACCCCAGCAGGATCAGCACCGACGCAAGCATTCTTCCCAGTGCAGTATGCGGTGTAATGTCCCCGTATCCGACCGTCGTCAGCGTCACCACGGCCCAGTAAACAGACGCGCCCAGCGACGTAAATCCGCCGTTGCCGCCTTCGGCAGCAAACATCAGCCCGCCGAAAAGACAAAGAATAATGGCGACAAAGCCAAAGAAGATGCAGAGCTTACGTTTCGCACGCATCAGGCTGCGCCATAAAACCCCGGCGTCGCTCATGTAGCGCAACAATTTCAGTACCCGCAGCACACGTAAAATTCTCAGCAGGCGGATGAGGATCTCCAGATTCCCCGCCCCCGCGAAGGAAGGCAGCATCCACAGGATGTACATGGGCAGAATGGTGCAGAGATCGATAATGCCGAAAAAACTCACCGGATAACGGGTTTTGCGCGGCGAACAGACCACCCGTAAGACGTATTCCACCGTAAAAAGCGCGGTAAACCCCATTTCGACCAGGCCGAACAACGGGATGATATTGGGTGTCGCCGGAAACAAGTCATATGCACTGGATTCGATAAACAGCAGCAGAACGCTGAGCAGTGACGCCAGGATCCAGAATATTTCCATCCGGCGGCCGCTGCGGGTGCGGTGTTCAAATAAAAGGGCATAACAGCGGCGTCGGGCTGACGCAAAAAAGCGGTAATCCTGAGACATAACCGGCACCAGCAAAAAGGAATTATGGCAAGAATAGACGCTTTTCATCGCCCTCGCCTGCGGACAAAAAGTCCAAAAAAAACGCCGGTCGCACAAGGTATTGGTGAAATACACTGTGCGACCGGCGTTGACTGACGGCACGGAGAATTAATCCATTAATTCAGACACCGCGTGACGAACATATGCCGTGATTTGCGCGACGTCGTCTGCGTCTGCACTGCCGCCGCCAATCGACCGCACGGTATTCTCCAGATGGCCGATATCCTGTTCAACTTTCTTGGCAATCTGCACTTTAACAATAGTGTCGACTGAAGAGATAAAAGCCCGCATGACAGCTTTCAGCGCGAAAATCTCACCGAAAGAATCGTACGCAGGTTTGTCAGAGGCCGCTGGTTGAGCAACCCGTGGTGGCAAGTTTTTCAGCCTGTCCACATGTTCAATCATCAGATCCATGTCTCTGATGAGTTCGTCAAAACTCTTAGCCACTGGTTTTCCTTCGCCCGGCGAAAGGCAGCAGGATACCACCGCGCTTTCAAGCCGAGAAGTCACAGAAACGTGTAAAGAGTAAATTTCGCCACAATGCGCCCGCCCTGCCGGGTTCTTCTACACAGAGAGTCGTAAGCCGGACAGGCGCATCAGGTCGCTATTTAGCTGCTTATTTAATCAACGCAGCGCAATACGGCCTTTCAGGCGTTTTTCAATGACGCCATATCAACAACAAAGCGGTATTTCACGTCGCTTTTCAGCATGCGTTCGTACGCGCCGTTGATGTCCTGCATGTCGATCATTTCCACATCACAGGAAATGTCATGCTCAGCACAGAAATCCAGCATTTCCTGGGTTTCAGCGATACCACCGATCAGGGAACCGGCGACGGTTTTGCGGCCCATAACCAGTTTGCCGCTGTGCAGCGCAGGCTCGACTGGCTCAATCAAGCCGACCAGAATATGGGTACCGTCACGTTTGAGCGTGTCCAGATACGGGTTCAGATCATGTGGATTAGGCACGGTGTCCAGGATGAAATCGAAGTGGCTTTTTACCGCGGCCATTTGTTTTTCATCAGTAGACAGCACCACGTGGTCCGCGCCCAGACGGTAAGCCTCCTGCTCTTTGCCTTTGGAACGGGTGAACAGCGTCACGTCTGCGCCCAGTGCTTTGGCAAATTTCAGGCCCATGTGACCCAGACCGCCCAGGCCCACCACAGCCACTTTGTGACCTTTACCGATTTTCCAGTGTTTCAGCGGAGAATACGTGGTGATACCGGCACACAGCAGCGGTGCAGCAGATTTGATGTCCAGTTTTTCAGAAACACGCAGAACGAATTTTTCTGAAACCACGATTTGTTCGGAATAACCGCCGTAGGTCATCATCTTGTCATGACGATCATGGCTGTTATAGGTCATGGTAGCGCCTTCTTCACAGTACTGTTCCAGGCTTTCCGCGCAGGATTCACAATGCTGACAAGAATCGACCATACAACCGACACCGACGGTGTCGCCCACTTTGAAGCCAGAGACTTTCGCGCCAACCTGTTTCACGCGTCCGATAATTTCATGCCCCGGAACCATCGGATAAATGCTTTGATGCCATTCATTACGCGCCTGGTGGATGTCAGAGTGGCAAACACCGCAGTACAGAATGTCGATCACAACGTCGGTATCACGCGGGTCACGGCGAACAAAATTATGAGGCGCAAGAGGCGCATCCGCTGAAAGTGCAGCGAAACCACGAACGTTAAGCGTCATTTTTATCTCCTGATTGGATTACGGAATACTTCATGCCCGCAGAAAAGGCAGGCACCGCAAAATTATGACGGTTTAAGATGACTTACTGATATAACGATCCTCGCCATTACTTGCCTGAATCTGTTTTTTTCAGGATTTTCAGGCGGGATTGTGCAGAGACTAAACAGTGGCACTTTGCCCGCAAAGCGCCACGTTTTCAGAAAGGATTAAATCAGACCCGCTTCTTTCAGTTCGCTTTTCAGATAAGCGTAATAGATAGGTGCAGCGACCACACCGGGTATGCCAAACGCCGCCTCGAAGATCAGCATCGCCAGTAAAACCTCCCAGGATTTCGCCTTGATGCGGCTGCCAACAATGCGGGCATTCAGGAAGTATTCCACTTTGTGGATGATGATCAGATACGCCAGCACCAGCGCGCCGACCCACAGCGACAGCGACAGGCCGACGATGAAAATCAGCGTATTCGAAATCAGATTACCGATAACCGGCAGCAACCCGCAGACGAAGGTCACGACAACCAGCGTTTTTGCCAGCGGCAGATGAATGCCGAACAGCGGTAAAATGCCAAACAGGAAAATACCTGACAGCACGGTATTGATCAGGGAAATCTGGAACTGCGCAAAGACCACGTTACGGAAGGCTTCGCCCAGCAAATGCATCCGCTGCAACAGCTCCTTTTTCAGCGGGGCGTTCAGCTCGCCCTTGCGCGGCTGCTGAAGCGAGATAATCGCACCGAGGATCATACCGATAATCATGGTCAGGAAAACGTGGGCAGCATTCTTGCCAACGGCCTGAATCATCACGATATGTTCACGCAGCCATTGCAGGAAACTGCGCTGCAACTCTTCAATATTCGCCGGTAAATAATGCAGTAATACCGGCGATAAACGGCTTTGTGCGTCTGTCAGCAGATGCGAGACCATGGCGTTAAACGCCACCGGATTACGCATATCCTCCATCAGAAAATCCGCAATGCCCGCAATCGCCAGCGTCAGACAACTGATCACCAGGGTCGCGATAATGGCCACCACCACCCAGCGGGCACGTTCGCCACTGATGATTTTTTGAAAGTACGGGGTAAGCGCATTGATGAGTTCAAACACTAAAA
Organism: Rahnella sp. CG8; assembly: GCF_023701875.1. NCBI lineage: Bacteria > Pseudomonadati > Pseudomonadota > Gammaproteobacteria > Enterobacterales > Yersiniaceae > Rahnella > Rahnella sp. CG8. The sequence goes on along the minus strand of NZ_JABAED010000022.1, from coordinate 30,240 downwards.
AACCGGCAATAAAACATGCCAGTAAATGAAGAGGAAGAATCAGTAACAGCCCGCCCATCACAATCAACACACTGAGCCAGCGAATTTGATTCGATCTCATAATCTGCATTGCCTGTATCCTTAAATCTCTGTTCACCGGGCTTTGCCCTGACGTGGTCACATCATAGCACTGAACGCCGGCGCACAATCCTCCGGTAAGTTAAACAGTTAAGAAAATTTTGACTGGCGGGGAGGTTCTTTTATTATCCCCCTGAAAAAGTCGTAAAGAAAATCTGAGAGTCTGGAGAAAAGTATGTCTGAATTAATCCGCGATAAACTGAGCCTGCCTGCAGGGCACGATAAATTATTACTGCATTCCTGCTGCGCACCCTGCTCGGGCGAAGTGATGGAAGCCATTCAGGCATCGGGGATCGACTATACAATTTTCTTCTACAACCCGAATATTCACCCGCAGAAAGAATATCTTCTGCGCAAAGAAGAAAACATGCGATTTGCCGAACAGCATGGCATTCCTTTTATTGATGCAGATTACGACACCGATAATTGGTTTGCGCGGGCGAAGGGCATGGAAAATGAACCTGAGCGCGGCGTGCGCTGCACCATGTGTTTTGACATGCGTTTTGAACGTACGGCGTTATACGCCTTTGAACATGGTTTCAGCGCCATCACCAGTTGTCTGGGGATTTCCCGCTGGAAAGACATGAAGCAAATTACCGGCAGTGGCGAACGCGCGGCGGCGCCTTATCCGGGCATGGTTTACTGGGATTATAACTGGCGTAAAAAAGGCGGCTCTGCGCGCATGATTGAAATCAGCAAACGCGAACGCTTTTACCAGCAGGAATATTGCGGCTGTGTTTATTCCCTGCGCGACAGCAACTTACACCGTAAATCTCAGGGCCGGGACTTAATCAAACTCGGTGTGAAATATTACGGCGACGAAGACGGCGAATAACCCCGCCCCAGCCCCTCTCTTTTTGTTATACCCGTCCATCAGGCCGGGTTATTTATTCTGTTATTTCGCCCGCGCCCTGTCAGATACGCCAGTCACTATTTCCATACCAGTTATTTATTTCGTCAGAATGCTAAACATCAGATTCATAGAATAATTTCCTATGACCTCTCCGGCCTTTGCATCTTGCGTTCACCGTTAACGCTTGTTACTTTCCGCCTCACGCTTTTTATATACGCATTAATTCTAAGTAATAACACGCAGTTATTACCCGCGTATAGCGCTGTTCAGATCCATTAAAAATATAAAACAAACACAACATTATTGAGGGACAAAATATGTGGGTTTTAATTGGTATTCCGATCGTCGTGCTGGGTTTTGCACTGCGGTTTAATCCTTTATTAGTGGTGACCGTGGCCGGTATTTCTACCGGTCTGGCGGGCGGCATGCATACCATCGACATCATCAGCGCCTTCGGCAAAGCGTTCACCGATAACCGCTATATGGGATTGATCTGGCTGACACTGCCGGTGATCGCGATCCTCGAACGCAGCGGCCTGAAAGAACAGGCCCGTCATCTGATTTCCAAAGTGCATGCCGCCACTACCGGCCGTGTGCTGATGCTGTACTTCTTCCTGCGTCAGATGACCGCCGCACTGGGGCTTAACTCGCTGGGCGGTCATGCACAGATGGTACGTCCGCTGATAGCGCCGATGGCTGAAGCTGCGGCCACCACCAAATACGGCGATTTGCCTAATGATGTGCGACAGAAAATCCGTGCTCACGCGGCAGCCGCCGATAACGTGGCGGTGTTCTTCGGTGAAGACATTTTCATTGCCGTGCAATCTATCCTGCTGATCAAAGGTTTTCTGGAACAGTACGGCATTAACGTTGAACCGCTGCACCTGTCTGTCTGGGCGATCCCCACCGCCATTGCTGCGCTGATTATCCACTTTATACGGTTATGGCTGCTTGACCGCTCGCTGGCTAAACGCTTCGACGTTCATCACGGGAGTGCAGCGAAATGATTAACCTGCAGACTGTTTATATTCTTGCGGGCCTGATGTTCTGCGCCTATGCGTTCTTCAACGTGCGCGATAAAAGCCATTCCCGCCGTTATGTCAACGCGCTGTTCTGGGGCATTTACGGTGTCACTTTCCTGTTTGGCGCTGAATTGCCGCACTTCGTGACCGGCTGTATGGCGATTTTACTGGCGGTCATCGCCGGTAGCGGGAAACTGGGTAAAGGCAAATCAGACAGTGAGCAGCCCGGACAGGTCGAAAAACGCGAAGCGGGCGCCAAACGTTTTGGCAACAAACTGTTTATTCCCGCCCTGCTGATCCCGATTGTGACCCTGATCGGCACCCTGACGCTGAAATACACGCCGCTGGTGGAAGCCAAAAACGTGACGCTGATTTCGCTGGTACTCGGTACGCTGGTGGCCTTTATTGTGGCGCTGGTTATGCTGCGTGATTCGCCGGTCAAAGCCGTGAAAGCGGGCGGACAGACGATGGATACCGTCGGCTGGGCGGCTATTCTGCCGCAGATGCTGGCCGCACTCGGCGCGCTGTTTGCGCTGGCGGGGGTCGGTGGCGTGGTATCTGAACTGGTCAAAAACATCATTCCGCTCGGCTCACCGCTGGCGATTGTGATTGCCTATACCTTCGGCATGGCACTTTTCACCATGATCATGGGCAACGGTTTTGCCGCCTTCCCGGTGATGACCGCGGGGATCGGGCTGCCACTCATCGTCAACCAGTTGGGTGGAAATCCGGCGATTATGGGCGCGATCGGCATGTTGTCCGGTTTCTGCGGCACCTTAATGACGCCGATGGCGGCCAATTTCAATATCGTGCCTGCGGCGTTGCTCGAATTGCAGGACAAGAATGGCGTGATTAAAGCGCAGTGGAAAACCGGTGTATTGCTGTTGCTGGTGAATACCGCGTTTATGTATTTCTTTGTGTTCCGTTTCTGATAAGGAAAGACGATGACGACGCAACAAAGTACCGCCCTGACGCCAGAGATGGCGTCCCGTTTTGCCTCACTGGCGCTGAATCATTTAACCCGTGAATTCCCGAACAAACTCATGCATGCCATGAGCAGCGCGGCAGATGCGCAAACGCCACGCCAGTTACATCCGGTCTTTTACGGCAGCTATGACTGGCATTCCTGCGTGCACGGATACTGGTTATTGCTGCGCCTGCTGGATCGTTTTCCGCAATTACCGGAAGCTGAAAAAATCATTGCGGTGATCGGCCAGCATTTCACGCCAGAAAACGTCGCCGGTGAAATGGCCTATCTGCAACAACCGCAACATGCCGGATTTGAAAGACCGTATGGCTGGGCGTGGTTTCTGGCGCTGAGCCAGCAATTGCATGAGATGGCATTGCCGCAGGCTGCTGAATGGGCAAAAACGCTGGCGCCGATGAGCCGGTTCTTCGAAAAGAGTTTTAGTGAGTTTTTGCCCAAAGCCACCTATCCCCTGCGGGTCGGCAGCCATTTTAACACCGCGTTTGCACTGGCATTAACGCTTGATTATGCGCGCTGCGTTAAGCATCACAAACTGGCAGAACTGATCGAAGAAACGGCGCTGCGCTGGCATCTGGAAGATGTGCATTGTCAGGCGTGGGAACCGGGCGGTGATGAATTCCTGTCACCCTCCCTGATGGAGGCTGAACTGATGCGGCGCGTTCTGCCGGGCGAAGCATTTGTGACCTGGTTTGGCCGTTTCCTGCCGGATCTGGCTCACAGTCAGCCTGCCACGCTTTTCACCCCCGCCACGGTCACTGACCGCAGTGACGGTAAAATTGGCCATCTGGACGGACTGAATCTCAGCCGCGCCTGGTGTCAGCGTTCGCTGGCCTCTGCGCTGCCAGCGGGCGATGCGCGTGCGGCCTTGCTGCGCCAGACGGCAGAAGCCCATCTGCACAGCGCGCTGAACCATCTTGACAGCACCTACATGGGCGAACACTGGCTGGCGACCTTTGCCCTGTTGGCACTCGAAGCCTGACAGTCCTCTTCCTCTGTTCAGCCGCAGGGTTACCGTGAAATCGTTAGCGAATAATCCCGCGCGCTGAATCAAGGAAAAATGCATTGAAGTGGCACAGTAACGGATATTCCGCGCTGAGCTGCTCAATTTCCCCCTTCACCCGTTCCACCGATTCCGGCTGGTGATAAAGCAAATCGTACAGATAGCGGATGACATTTTGCTGCGCTTTTCCGGCCCGGCAAAATTCCGTTGCCTGCTCGTTTATCCCTTTCGGCACCGCGCGATTTCCCCCCGCTATCACAAAAGGCGGCACGTCCTGCACCACACAGGTATTAGCAAGGAGATGGACGCCCGTGCCAATAATACAAAACTGATGCACCGCGCTCAGGGCATCAATCCGGGCATCACTGCCTAATGAAACATGCCCCGCCAGAGCACTGTGTTCGCCGATAAACGTGGCATTTCCTATCTGACAGTCATGGCCGACATGCACGCCCCCTTCAAACACATTCAGGTGCCCGATCCGGGTCATACCACCGCCCTGCACGGTGCCGCGATGCAGTGTCACGTGGCGGCCAATGCGGTTTCCATTGCCGATTTCCAGCCCGGTGGGTTCTCCGGCGTATTTCAAATCCTGGCTGATCTCGCCAATGGATGAGCCCATGCCAATCTGGTTATCCGTGCCAATTTTGGTATTGCCGTTGATAACGACATGAGAAGAAATGTGTGTTCCTTCGCCGATTTGCACGCCGGCGGAAATAAAGCAGAAAGGCCCGATAACCACTCGCGGACCGATAATGACACCTGGCTCTATGATACTGCTGGCCGCAATTGTGGCCGAAGATGAAATCAACACGAACATCCTTCTGACAGCCAGCAGGCAGTCAGTAGTGAATTAAACCGGACAGGCATAATCAGGGAAAGATCAAAATGAGCGGAGGGAAACGCACTCAGAGAGGTTTAAACAAGGGGAGTGTTTCGTTGAACATCCGCATCGCTACACGGCACAGCATAAGGCTTGAGGATCGAAAAGGCGGTCTCTTATATTTTTTTTATTTTCTGAACCTTTTCGGAAACGCTGCATAATGAAAATTTTATGACAGGTAGATTAAGGCTTTCTTAAGCTTGGATGAATATCCTATTGGATATTCGTTTCTATACGTTATGTTTCCTTCACATCAACGCTGCTACCACCACCCTGTTGGGAGTTTTCATTGCGCTCTATATTTCCGAAGATTAGCTACTTTACGCTGACTTTACTGCTGACCCTGTATTTTACCTTTATCGTTAATCTGCCGATTTTGCTGCATTTTTATCACATCTTACATGCACTGCCCGCGTACAACCTGGCTTTTGCCCTGAGCATTCCGGTTGCGCTGTTTGCCGCACTGAACTTTGTGTTCACCCCTTTCAGCTTTCGTCCATTGCTTAAGCCGTTCTTTATTATCGTGCTGCCGGTCAGTGCCCTCGCCAGTTTTGCGATGATGACCTTCCAGGTCGTATTTGATCGCGGCATGATCGAAAATATTCTCGAGACGCAATCGGCTGAAGCGTCGTCTTACCTGAATCTGAAAGTGATACTGTGGTTTGTCTTCACCGGCGTTTTGCCCGCTATTTTGCTTTTCCTGACACCGGTCAGCTATGAAAAAACGCCGTTACGCCGTCTCGGTGTCCGTCTGGTGTCGATGGTGATTTCATTGCTGGTGGTTGCCTCCATTGCCGGGATTTTTTACAAAGATTACGCCTCTGTAGGCCGTAACAACCGCACCCTGAATCTGGAAATTGTGCCGACAAACTACCTCTACAGCGCGTTCCAGTACATCAATCACCGTTACTTCACGCCGAAAATGCCGTTCCAGACTATTGGCAACGATGCAAAACTGGTGCAGCAACCGGGGCAGAAACCAAATCTGGTGTTCCTGGTGATTGGGGAAACCGCGCGGGCGCAAAATCAGTCATCTGAGGGTTACGCCAAACCGACTAATCAGTACACACAGGCTATTCCTGACGTGGTGTTCTTTAATAAAATGACGTCATGCGGCACGGCAACGGCGATTTCTGTGCCGTGCATGTTCTCGAATATGAAGCGCACCCGCTACGACGCCAACCGCGCCCGTAACAGTGAAGGCTTGCTGGATATCCTGCATAAAGCCGGTGTTTCGGTGTTCTGGAAAGACAATGATGAAGGCTGTAAAGGCGTATGCGACCGTGTGCCGAATATCACCATCGATACAAAAAAAGACGGTAAATACTGTGATGGCGATACCTGCTACGACATGGCGCTGATGCAGAATATCGATGACGACATCAAACCTGACGGCAAAAATACGCTGATTGGCTTACATCTGATCGGCAGCCACGGCCCGACGTACTACAAACGCTATCCGCAGGAATTCCGTAAGTTTATGCCTGACTGCCCGCGCAGCGATATTGAAAACTGTTCTCAGGAACAACTGGTGAATACCTACGATAATACCCTGCTTTACACGGATTACACGGTGTCGCAGGTGATTGAGAAGGCGAAGCAGTATCAGGATAAGTACAACGTGGCCGTGATTTATCTTTCTGACCATGGCGAATCGCTGGGTGAAAATGGCCTGTATTTGCACGGCACGCCTTACAGCGTGGCACCGGCGCAACAGACACACGTGCCGATGCTGTTCTGGTTATCCAGCGGTTATGTGAAAGCGCAGGGAATTGATCTGCAATGCCTGAAATCGTATGCCGTGAACAAAGACGTTTCACAGGATAACCTGTTCCACACCGTGCTGAGCGCGATGGACGTGCAAACCTCGGAACGTGATCCGCAACTGGATATTCTGGCAGCCTGTCGTACATCACAAAGGTAATCACGCCCCTGTTGAAACGGTTTGCTGCCAGAACGTTATGGCAGCAAACCGCACTCCGTCAGAATGCTTTTTGCCAGCGTGCTGACCGTTTTATCAAACCGCTCAGATTCATTATCCATCACCATATACAAAGCCGTTTGCCGCACCGTTCTGGCTGATAATTCCAGTCGGCGGAGCAAACCGCTCTCCAGCGCTTTTTCCACACTTTCCAGCGGCAGCCAGCCGTACCCCACGCCCACCGCAATGGCTTCCATCGCGGCCCCGACGGTGGTGAATGTCCAGCTGGCAACAGGGCCGGATGACACATTTTCTGCACGCGGCGTGTGCCGGTCGGCCACGCTAATCAGCGGAAAACGCGCCAGATCCTGCGCAGTCAGCGGAACGGTGAGGCTCATCAGCGGATGATCGCTTTTGGCCACCGGCACAAAATCCACGTCGAGCAGGAAGCGCCCCTGTATCGCATTTTCCGGTGCCAGTGTGGTGATGTATAAATCCGCAGATCGTTCATTTAATTGCTTAAGGCTTTCGCCGCGCAGAATTTCTGTCAGATGAACACGGGTATCGGGAAACTGCTGCTGAAAATTTTTGAGTGCGCGAAACAGACGGTATTTGGGAAAGACACTGTCGACAACCAGGCTCAGTTCGGTGCGCGTCCCGTCTTTCAGCCCGGCGGCACGGTGCTCAAGTTGCAAAAAGGCGGAAATCAGCGGCGTGGCCTGCATCAGCAACGCCCGCCCCTGTTCCGTCAGCGTCGCTTTACGTCCATGAATCTCCAGCAATGGCAGACCGAGACGTTCCTGTAACCCACTCAGGGCATAACTGACGGAAGACTGACTGCGGTTCAGTACCTCTGCGGCCTGCGCGTAACTTCCTTGTTCAATCACCGTTTGTAATACCACCCACTGCTCAAGTGTGGTGCGTGGAAGTGCCATACTGTTCCTTCCTTCAGATAAAAACACATCTAAATTTTAGATTATTTCCATCTGAAATCAGCGTTTTTTTATCAATTTTTTAGCGCGTAATATTCTCCTCATCGAAACAAAACATTTCACCTGTTACTGCATTAAGGAGAATTACCATGAGCAACTTTGATAAACATGACCTGAGCAATTTCATCGGCAAACACGTTGTTTACACTTACGACAACGGCTGGAATTATGAAATCTATGTGAAAAATGCCGAAACGCTGGATTACCGCATCCATAGCGGGCTGGTCGGTAACCGCTGGGTGAAAGACCAGAAAGCCTATATCGTGCGTGTGGCTTCTGATGTGTACAAAATTTCCTGGACAGAACCGACCGGTACAGATGTCAGCCTGATTGTAAATCTGGGGGACAACGTGTTCCACGGCACCATTTTCTTCCCACGCTGGATCATGAACAATCCGGAAAAAACCGTGTGCTTCCAGAACGAACATATTCCATTGATGAATGCTTACCGCGATGCCGGACCCGCTTATCCGACTGAAGTCATCGACGAATTCGCCACCATTACCTTCGTCCGTGACTGCGGCGCTGACAATGACACTGTGATCGACTGCGCTGCCAGCGAGTTACCGGCTAACTTCCCGGACAATCTGCGTTAATCGTTAACCCGCAGACATAAAAAAACCGCAGTCCGTCATGACTGCGGTTTTTTTCATGAATACCGTTTCAGGGGGACAGGAACATCAGCGCGCCAGCGTTTTCAGCAGCGTCGCATTGAATCTTTCCGGTTCTTCCATCTGCGGTGCGTGGCCCAGACCTTTAAACTCAATCAGTTTCGCGTGCGGAATAAGCTTCGCAACCTGTTTACCCAGCACGTTGTAATGACCGATTTTTGCTTTTACCGCAGGCGGCGCAATATCGCTGCCGATGGCTGTGGTGTCAGCCGTGCCGATCATCAGCGTGGTCGGTACACGCAGGTTTTTGAATTCGTAAAAGACCGGCTGCGTGAAAATCATGTCGTATATCAGTGCCGAGTTCCAGGCCACCAGTTTATGCCCCGGCCCGTTGTTCAGCCCTGCCAGCATATCGACCCAGCGGTCGTATTCCGGTTTCCACTTATTCACGTAATAGGTTTTGAGTTCGTACTGCCTGATGCTGTCCGCCGAGGTTTTCAGCTCACGGTCGTACCACTGATCGACGGTACGATACGGCACGCCCTTAGCTTTCCAGTCTTCCAGACCAATCGGGTTCACCAGCACCAGTTTCGACACTTCCGGCGCATACATCAGGCTGTAGCGCGTCGCCAGCATACCGCCGGTCGAATGCCCGACAATCACCGCTTTGGTAATCTTCAGACTTCTAAGCAAATCATGCGTGTTGGTTGCCAGTTGCTGGAAACTGTACTGGTAATGCGAAGGTTTGGTCGACGAACAGAACCCGACCTGATCGGGCGCGATAACCCGGTAGCCTTTACTGACCAGCGCCGAAATAGTGTCACCCCAGGTCGCGGCACAGAAATTCTTGCCATGCATCAGCACCACGGTCTGACCATTTTTATGCCCGGTGGGCGGCACATCCAGATACCCCATTTGCAGCGGGGCACCCTGAGAATTAAAAGAGAATTGTTTCAGCGGGAACGGATAATCAAATCCCTGCAATTGCGGACCGTAAGAAGGCGCATCGGCAGCCATTGACGCGCCGGAGAAGGAGAACGATAAAACAGCAGCACAAAAGAGCAGTTTAAAACGGGGAAGCATGGGGTTGTCCTGGTGGTGTTCACGGAACAGACGGCGTAAAGCCTTATGCTACAAACTTTACGCCGTCAGGAAAACCACTTAACGCAGGCTGATTCAGTCTTTCGATTGCAGAATGTAACGGTAAATCAAACCGCCCACCACGCCACCGACCAGCGGCATCAGCCAGAACATCCACAGTTGCTGAACCGCCCAGGTGCCCTGGAATAACGCCACCGCCGTGCTGCGCGCCGGGTTAACCGAGGTGTTGGTCACCGGAATACTGATGAGATGGATAAGGGTGAGTGCCAGACCAATCGCAACCGGAGCAAACCCCGCAGGCGCACGTTTGTCGGTTGCGCCGTGAATAACAATCAGGAACACGGCGGTCAGCACACCTTCACACACCATCGCTGCGGCCAGGCTGTAGCCGCCCGGTGAGTGCTCACCATAGCCGTTAGAGGCAAAACCACTGCCTGTTGCATCAAAGCCCGCATGGCCGCTGGCAATGACATACAACACAGCCGCTGCGGCGATCCCGCCAAGAACCTGTGAAATGATATAAGGCACGACATCCGTAGCGGGAATACGGCCACCCGCGAATAAACCTAATGTCACCGCCGGATTAAAATGACCGCCAGAAATATGGCCGACCGCAAAGGCCATCGTTAATACGGTCAGACCAAATGCCAGTGCGACACCGGCAAACCCGATACCCAGACCAGGAAAGCCCGCAGCGATAACCGCGCTGCCACAGCCTCCGAAGACCAGAACGAAAGTGCCGATAAACTCGGCAGATAATCTCCTGAACATAACAGCCCCTTGCATTATCAACTTAGAATTTAACTTTCAACCACTTTAAATGGCCACTATAAAAATAAAAACAGGATAATACACCGACTACTTTTGATTAAAACTAGAAATAGTTAATCACTGAAATATTCATAATGCGAATCAAAAGTACATTAATCTGCGATGTGTATTTGGCGTCACAGGTTAACCCACATGACCTGCCGACCGGCTCATCGCACGCTGATGTTGTGGCGTTAATACAAATCCAGGCCTTGTATTTCTCAGGCCCGTATTAAGATCTGGGACATTTTCCGGGAAAGCGCTCCAGTGTTGCGGTTGCGACGTTTTTCGTGAACGAAAATAGTCACGCCACTCTGCTTCTGTATCTGCGACAGTCCAGTCACCCCCGTCAACGATGGCAACCGGGAAAGGACCGGGTCTGGCAACAACGCCTAAGTAACCCTGACTTTTTTCAACGTGTTGTCGCTCTTCCTGCCACATATAAGGCACAAAATTATTTTGTGCGCCGTGCCGGACAGCATTCATATGAGTTGCTTCGGCAGGACGGGAAGGATCTATTGCTGCAATATTTTTATTGATTGCATGACGAATGCCAATTTCATCCTCGCTGCCTACTGCCGGAGCCACGCCGCTGTTTTTTAATACAATATCGTGCATGTCATAATCCCCGGTATAAGGAACAATACGTTTTGCTTTAATATTATCCCTGAACCGAGTCAGATCTTCCTGGCGGGATAAGTCCAACGTAAATACCTCATCTCTTGCTTTTTCAAGATTATGAACCCAAATCCCCGAGACCGTACCTGCTGCGCCTCCCCAATGCCCGACCAGACCTATCAGCCCTGCATTTTTTGCATTTTCCAGCATTTGGGCCGAATCCTCTCCGTAAACTGCATTTACAGACTTATCTTTTATCGTTTTCTCGAGGATATTATGCCCCTTAGCCGCCGCACCGTTATTCAGGGCATCTATGGTATAGGTACCGGATTCCCTGAAACTCAATATCGCATTGTTCTCCCGGGCGGCTGATTCTATCGGTGCCATATGCGCCTCGGTGACAAACTCACGCATAACACGTTGCCGTGCCTCTGCGCCGGTGGTTATCAGACCACCGGTATCGCATTGAGTAATGGGATTGTTTTGCACCATTCTGAAAAGGTTGAGTCCGTCGATTTCCCTGGCCGGATCCGATGCCGTCCAGCGGCATAGCCACGGCGCATAATAACGGTGTCCGTAGTAATACAACCCCGTGCTGTCACGCTCTTTACCGGAATAACGCACCGTTTTATAAGCCGCTTCAGTCTCATTGCGGGTCGCCCATACCGCCGTGCCACCGAACGGATAATATTCCTCCCGGCTGATGATCTGGCCGGTTTCATCTAATTCCAGCTGTAAGGAACCGATGTTGTCATCCACGCTGTAGCGAACCCGGTTGTTTCCGAGCCCCGTCGGCAGCCCCTTCACCCAATGCAGCGCTTGTATCTGGCTGCGCCCTGCCTGAGTGATCACCACCTCGAGTTGCTCACGGTATGCTGGCTGACTGCTGACACCGTTAATCAGCGTCTCCTGCCAGATGTTGCGCAACTCCAACCCCGGCAGGTAGCGCACCTCACTGACTGTCCATAACCCGCTGCCCGCATTCGTCAGAGTGCGGGTCTGTTTACGTACCCTTATCCCGTCGCGGTACTGGTATATCTCGCGGTCATTCTGTTCGATATCCGTGCTGCTGCGGCTTAACAGCGTCACCGTCTGCAACTGATTATTCGCGTCCCACATCAGCGGGTCGATAGCGTTGGTGTAACCGCTGGCGGGCTTCCCCCCCTCCGTTTGCAATGTTTTCAGTTGCCCGCCTGGCATAAACCAGTTATCCCAGTTTATTGTCGCTGGCGTCAGGGTATTGCTACTGTCCTGGCGGATGCTGCGGTTTGATGTCAGACCGGTGACCATATTCATCGTGCTGTTCACCGCCCCGGCGTGTTTCAGGGTGTTCAGGTTTCCGCTGTCGTCATACGTGTAGTTGCGCGTGTAAGACACATGCTGGTCATCAACCGCAGGCAGATGACTGTCCTGCGCACCGTGCGAAGCGTTTTCACGCCCGGTTGCACTGACAAGCTGATACAAGGCGTCATAGGCAAATTCCCGGACTCCGTCTGTGCTCTGGTTACTGAACCAGGCTGTACTGACGGTGGAATCATTCACTTGAGTAATGTTTCCTGCCGGGTCGTAAATGTACTTCAGCGACTGTAAGCGAGAGGCATCACTGTCCCGTGTGGTGGTGATTTCACTCAGGCGCAAGGTCGCCGCATCATAACTGCAGGTGGTCGTCACCCCGTTACCGGTATGGCTGGTCAACACCTGTCCTGCAGCGCTTATTGTCATCCCTGTCAGCAGCGGTACGGGGGACTGTCCTTTCAGTTGCAAAGTCTGTGTCAGTATTGCACCACTGACATCACAGGTGACACTGACGGCATGTCCGCAGGCGTCGGTCTGTTTGACAGACACTCCCAGCGCATCCGCTTGCAGCGTGGTGGTATAGACCGTTTCTTCCAGCAGAGCCAGCCGTCCGGCATTATCGTCCGGCCAGTCCGGCAAAACGTCAGCCTCCCTGAGTAAAGTCTGAGAAGATGAAAGGGTCGCGCCGCTGAGTGCGATGCTGCTGCGGGTGAGCAGACCGCCTGCATCGAACCGCCTGACACACACACCGCGCAGGTTTCTGCTCTGCGGATCCGGCGTTTGCGGATCACTGTCGCCATACACCATTACGGCGGAGGTGGTGATCGCCGTGGAACCACTGCGTTGCTGTTTAACCAACTGCGTCCGACCCGATTCATCATATGCCCACTGCAGGGTGTTACCTGCCGCATCACGGGACCAAACCGGGCGACCTTCAGCATCAAACATCATGGCATTCTGGCCACTGTCAGCACTGTCGCGTCGCAAAGGCTGGCCATTTAGCGAAATGAAGGTGGTAAGATTCGGCGCAGCAGCAGACTCAGCCTGCCAGGCAATAAACAGACGCGGGTCCCGCGCACAGGCGGTGAGTGAATCATTTGCCACCAGACAGTGGGTAACCAGCAGACTGGCAGCATCGCCCGTGCGCGAGCGGTTCCAGTTGAGGGTTCGTATCGTGATGCCACGGTTATCATTAATATTGATGACCGGTGTTTCGGAAAAAATACTATCAGCCATGAAATTACTCCTTAGAAATTTAAGGCAGAAATCCTCAGTTGGTTCCCCTAAACATTATTTCAAAAACTGCCCCTCTGTTCCGGGAAATTTTCTTTACAAAAAACATTAACAAAATTCAAATAACATGATTTTTATAAAACTTATTTCCCGGTGCTTACACGACCCTATTTTTAATGACTAATAAAACTGAATAACCTTCTAAAAACACCGCTAACAAAAGAAGTAAAACGATTCCACAAACCTTTATTATTCGGAGCTGGAGCTGACCATGGTATGAATGGCGCAAATCCTGCAGTATTTTTGCCCCTGATGCGTGTCCGGTCGGTCGCACAGTAGCAATGCCTGTCAGCGCCACACTATCTAAACGTATTATTTGATCCAGGCATTAGCAGCCTCCTTTGACGTGTCACTAAACTTGCTCATAGTGTATCCAGCGTATCGTTCTCATCCTCACTCACGGTAAACCACGGAAAATATTGCTGGCGGATCTGGTAACCCGATCCCGCTCTGACCACTTTAATTTCACGTCCCGGTGCGTCATAAAAATGAGTATCCGCATAACCCGCAGTACGCATGGCGGAATCGACAACGTATTGCCAGTCGTTAATAAAATAGGGCTGATATGCCCGCACCGGCAGTCCTTTATTGTTGTATTCCACCCGCCCACTGACCGCCCAGCGCGGATTGGCAGGCACTGTCACCGGCTCCCCTCCCGCACTGATCACCAGTTCCCCCTCGGTATCCCGCACCCACGCCTCGCCAGGCGCAACTTTGCCGCTTTGTTGCAATGTCCGGCCAAAACCATCAAAGAAGGCCACGCTGATCCGGACCTGCTGTTGATCATCATCGGGATAGCGGTCTGCTGTCAGGGTGGCAAGGTGGACAGGTGTCGTCATCGCGTCAGCAAGAAGCCGGCGCACAGAGGCGTCAAGGCCGCTAATTACCGTCGCCGAGTGTGCCCAGCGTCGCCCGGCAGCACGAATATAGCCCGCAAACGTAATAAATTGCTGTTCCAGAAGAATATTCCAGGCGCTGCCACACTGTTGTTTCGTCACCTTGCCCATCCAGCTGAAGGGATCTTCAACAATGAGGGTCGCCAGATGCTGCGGGCTGGTTCCCGCCTGACTAATGGCCTGTTCGACCGTCAGTGTCACCGGAACAGGGTATTCCGTCACCGAATCAAATCCGGTCATCACCCCCTGTTCCGTTCCGTAAAAGGTGGTCGCTATCTGCCTGCCGAGTGAATCCAGCTGAACTTCAGCAGTATTGTCATTAATATCAATGATTTTGGTGGGTTTCAGGAAGCGATAGTCATACGTGGCAGAGGTGGTATTACCGGCCGGATCCCGCGAGCTGATGAGACAACATCCGTAGACGTCGTAAGTGAGTGTGGTCACACCGGTTAACAGCGTTTGCCGCTGTGTCTCAGGCAAATAAAAACGGCTGGCAGGTAAGTAAGTCGTATAAGCACTGGCAATACAATAGACCGCCGCATCACTGGCACCGGCTACTGGCAACAACGCAGGCACATGCACATAACCGGCCTCTGCCAGGAGCGGAATAAGTTCGTCGCGGCTGAGTATGCCGTCATACGCCGCCAGACTGACCTCATCCAGCTCTGCCGTTTCGACATGGTCAACCCTCGCCCCCAAATCCGGCACCGCAGGTTGATAAAATATCTGGCTTTGGCCGGCATAAATACGCGGGCGACTGTTGCCCAGTAACCCGTCAGGTTCGCTTAACATTTCAAACGTAATGCCGTTCGCCGGTAACGTATAGTTCTCATAAGTCAGGACATTGGTACGCTGACAATCACTGATCCCCGGACGCCACGCCTGCGGGTCAGTCAAATCAATATAAGATGCCCGGCCCTCGGTTATTCTCAGCACCTGCTGCTGACTGTCATACGAGCTTGCCCATGCCGTATCCGGCAAGGTGGCCGGATACGGATCGACAGCGGGTTTGGTCAGACGAGGATAATTTATATTCACCTGCCACACCGTGGCCCCGTAGCGGTCTTTTTGCATGATGACCTGTTGGCCGATCACCGGGTCAGTCGCAATCTGCTCCCAGTTATAGCTGACCGACTCAAGCAGGCCCGGCATCGCCACGGCGGCAATTTTACCTCTGGCGGGTTGTACCAGACGCACCTGATAACGTTGGGTGGTCTGGGTATAAGGAATCGGGTTATTCACCCCATACACTTCACTGCAAAGTAGTGATCCTTTCAGCGCGCGATAGAGCCAGGCGCGGCTCTCACGACTCACATCCGACAGCACAATGTCTTTGCCGTTTATGGCATCAAACTCACTTAACCGGGTAGGGTTTACCACCACCGAAAAACGTCCTGTATAGGGTGCCCCGTAAAGGTTATTTTCATCCTCTTCGTGCCCGGTATGAAACCAGCTTTTACTGATCAGCGGTTCAGTATCCTCACTGGTTTGCCCGCCACCGATAGCATCGGTTTGCTCCAGATAACCAAAACCATAGAATTCACGCATAATGCCGTCATACACACCCTTACGGTAACGGCAGCGTTTTGTCAGTACACTGCCGCTGATCTCGTCGGTATTGACCGTTTGCGAAACGATATGGATCGGGAAAGGTAGTGCCGAAACAGCGCCGGGAAACAACTGTTTTTCATCAAGCCACTCTTGCGCCGAACTGCGGTAAATGATCTGGTTGTGGCGGCCCTGATTGGTGTTCACCGACTCCAGCAGATAGGGCTTTATGCTGGTTAAATCACAATGCCAGTGTTGTGGCGTCATATAGGGCACCGACAGGATCAGACTTGCTACGCCCAGCCCCTGCGAATCGGCAACGTTTAACTGACATAAATTGTCGTAACGGATTCCGGCAGGCAACGGAATCTGTACCGGTGCTGCCAGCCCGTTACCCGACAGGTTGGCGAAAATTTCAATGTAATCACTGTGCATATACAACAAATCGGCGCCCCCTGCCCCGTCGAGATCGGCCAGAATGATGCGGCTGGGATCAAAGCTCTGGCGATCAAAACTCAGCGAACTGAGAACAAAAGGTTCACCAAATTTACCCTGCCCCAGATTTGGCCAGACAGTGATGCCGTCATGACGAATGCGGATCAAGTGTTGCTGGCCCGATCCCAGCATATCGCTGAACGCCACCAGCTCACTGGCATCCCGGGCAAAGACCGGGAGAGTATATTGCTGCTCAATCTCTGCCGGAGGGGTAAAGCCCATCCGGTTATTGGCATAAAGACGCACACTTTTCGGTCCGATTAACGCGATATCCGTTAGCCCCGAGCCGGTCAGGTCAGCCCATTGTGCAGAAGGATGGCTGAATTCCGTCGGAAAAGCGGAAAACGGCGTAAAGGATGACCATTCACCCGACGGGTTTAGCGTGAAGAAACCATTGATGCCTGGCGCGGTCACCAGCCAGTCGAGACGCCCGTCCCCATTGACGTCCATCAACGCCATGGAGGAAGGCTGCATGGCAGGCACCTGAGGTAAAAGCTGCCAGTCACCATAGGTGACGCTGTTCTCACCGTCACTGCCTCTTACCGGCGCACGATAGAACCAGCCAGTGGACTGACGAAACAGCACGCCGGGAATGCCTTCGCCGTATAAATCCACCAACTGATACTGTTGCCCGTCATCCAGTCCCGCCAGAGCAGGAAAAGGCTGCCACAGGTCTGGTGATGCCGTGACAGAGAACGGGCTGTAACTCAAATCAAGCGGCGGACGACTCTGCACCGTGCCATCGGTTTCATAAGCCAGTATCTGCGCACCGCTTATCTGACTAAGAATGGCGGAACTCTGATACTCAAGCAGCAACCGATGGGTCAGTGTCTCCGGTGTATGAAGTTCAGACGGAAAACGATGAAACATCAGCACCTGGTGACAGAGCCGGTGACAGCGAACCTCAAAACCAACGTCATAGCTGGAAAAAGGATCGGGTCTCACCAGCCAGTCATTGACGGGGGCATAAGCTACCGGTACGGCCGGATCCAGACTCCGCTGACCATAATCGAACACCAGGCTGAACAACCATTGGCTGTCATCCGGGATCGCCCCCGTCCAGGCATAAAGCGCGTCCTGTGCCGTTCGGTTGCCATAATCAACCTGCATCAGATAGATAAATGCACGATGCTCCCGTTGCTGTTCATTCCCGCTCAGGCTGACACCGGCGGCATCTTCTTTTTTATAGCGATAGCAAATATGTTCGCCAGCAGGATTGACCGACTCTTGCAGCATCCAGGCGGCAATGCGGCCGGGGTCATCGGGATCAGTCAGTTGTGCCGCAGGTGATTTCCCCAGGCAATGAAGCTGGCCGTCGGCGGTATGAACCAGCCAGAAATCGCCGCTTTGCACGCCCTGCCAGCGCTCAATAAGGTCACTCCCGGCAGTGATTTGCGCAAAATAAGATGTGACACGCCAGGTTTGATCCAGCGTCACCTTTGCGTAGCGTGATACGTTACGGCTGACGATCTGTCCGTCATCGCTGTATTGCGGGATAAGCACCTCTCCGCCCGGCCCGATAAACACGTCTTCGCCCGTATAAAGTGGCACCCCCTTGCTGGTCCGCCTCCTGATGCTGGCGGTCCCGCATCCCCACCCCATACCAAATTCACTGTTTCCCGCGCCACTGCTGTAACTCAGTGTCAGGGCTGGCACATAACCCCGTCCGGGTGAAATGGGCAGGGGCAGAGACAGAGTGGCCATGCCGTTCGGCCCAATGTTTCCGAGCGACTCGCCCATGCCCTGGATGGCGCCTCCGCCCTTTGGCAGAGTGAGACCGTTAACCGGCAACGTTGAAGATTTTTCTGTTTGCTGCATACCGCCTCCTGAGAATGAATGTCACGACTTTTACTGACTTCCTGTTCAATCACACCAGTGTGGCTTGCACATCCTCTTCAAAAGCGGTGCCGCCGTACAGCGCGGTGTAATTCACCTGAATAATCACGTCATTCAACGCATCCAGCAGGGCTTTTTGCCCGGTATGAGCAGGGTTCGGGAACGTAAGTTGCCAGCCCGATATTGCACCGGTGCCTTCAAACGGCAGGTAGCGTTCGTCACCAAATGAGAGTTCAAACAGACCGCTGTCGGTCAGGCCCCGTGAAATCGCCACTTGCTGACTGGCGCGCAGATTCGCAATAACATTGCTGTTATTTCCCGTGGTGGGATCCTGCAAATATTGCACGCCAAGAATATCTGGCTTCAGTAAGGTACTGCTGCCAGTCTGTGTCAGTAAGGCGCGGACGTCCTGCCATGGGCCAATCAGGGTAGGCAGCGAAACAGAAACATATTTTATCTGGCGTAAATACTGGCCGGGATAATCGTTATCGAACAGGGTTTCGTTGAGCGTAAAGCTGAATGCGCCCGTTTGACGCTGCACATCAAACTGACTGCCCAGCAACTGACGCAGCGAGATCGTTTTGGTCATCTCCAAACGGCGGGTATTACGGCTCAGCCAGGCAGCTTCCATCTGCTGAACGTTAAGTTGCAGATTTTCACCGACCAGCAGACCGCGATAACTATTATTCCAGGCCGAGGTATTGATGAATATCGTGGTGAAATCACCAATTTCGTATTGCCAGGCCGATTGCGCATTCAGCGCCTGTGAAATCACAGCGTCATAGGCCTGGTAATACAGAGCCGCCATTTGCCCCGCCAGCCAGTTATACAGAGAAGACTGACTAAAGCGTGCGTTAAGGAACGTCAGTGTCGATTGCAGGTTTTGTTGCTGCTTTTTAGCCTGTTCAAGGGATGTTTGCGCAGACTGCTGGCGGATACTCAGGGTGTCGAGCTGCTTATCGATAGCCTTCAGTTCGCCCTCCGCTTGCTGATACTGAATTTTCCATTCAGCGCGACGGCGGCGCCATTCTTCTGATATTTGGATCCGCTGCGAGGCGGTTTGCGTCACCATCGCAACAGTGTGAAGCGAGTCGAAACTGGCATTGAGCAATCCACCCCATTTGGCACCCCCGACGGCAAGACCAAAGATATTCGGCACCATATCGAGTGCAGCCCCGGCAACGGACATCGCCGGAGCGACCGCCATCAGCGCTGCGGAGGCTGACAAACTGTTCAGTACGGACTCTTCCTGATCGGTTAAATTATCCTCATATAACGTGCGGTAGTGCGAGAATCGCTGCGCGGTGACTTCACGGCTGGCGAACATGGCATCACGCTCCGCCTGCAGTTCGTTAATCGCCTCCTCCTGTAAGGCGATAGCAAATTCGGAGAGATCTACCGCCTGTTGTTGGTCCAGCTCCTGCAACGCGGCACTTTCCCCACGCTCATAGAAACTCAGCAAGCTGCTACCAAACTGCGTCAGCGTTGAAATCGCGTTATACAAGCCGGGTAATAACACCCGGAAACGATAAGCCGGAATATTGATCGCCGCTCCTCCCGCCACCTGCAATAAGCTTCCACCCTGCGCCCGCTGCTGCATCAGTTGGGTCGGGTTCGCCGGTGGCGCATAGAGGGAAAGGCTCATCGGTTGCCCGTTAATGCTCAGATAATGACGCAGATTAAACAGCCGGGCGTTGAGCGTTTCCCAGAACGCCAGTAGCTGCACATTAAGAGGGGCAATAAAGTTCTCGTTATCCTGCACGGCCAGGGCCTGATTAAGTCCCCCGCTTAACAGCGGCAACGCCGTGGTGCGGGTGAATTGCTGCTCAAAATTACGCAATACAAGATTAGGGCTGGCGCTCACCTCTGCCAGCGTCTTAGGCTGCCACTGATTGACAATCTTTAATGCGGGATCCGGTCCGAGTAAATTGCTGACCTGCGCATAACCCAGCCTTGCGCAGCCCAGCGCATCCGGCGTCAGCTGGCGATAAAAGTTATCCGCCTGATCAAGGATATTACGCACATACACCATGAACAGATTTTTACGGTAATGAACCGGCTCGCTCATCGCCACACTGTCTGGATCCAGGGGGTTGATCAGCGAATCCGCCAGCAAATCGGTGACATCCGGTGTGATAATCGGCCGGGAATTCCAGTAATCAGGCTGCGGATATAGCGGATTGCTGCTGACCCGCCCTCGCGCAGAGGGATCAAAAAGATAGTGGTACCAGTTACGCGCTTGTGCATACTGCTGCTCCTGGTTCAGCCGCCAGGCAACCAGATACGGCATATAAAAGAACAGCTCCCAGAAATAGATGCCGTTGGCCCCGTTAAAATCCATGGGTAACGCAGTGCCACCGGAAGTTAATGCAGGCTCTTGCGTGAGCTGAGTATCCCAGGCAAGCAGCGCATCAATGCTGATATTGGCCTTCGCGACCAGTTCTTTCGCGAAAAGCGTGTTGAGGCGGATGGGTGAAATAGACGATGTGAATCGGCTGAAATCAAGAAACTGGGCTGTTCCCAGAGAGTTATCCGTGATTGAACCTAACGTCGGGGAGTCAGCCAGCCCTTCTTTCACTTTAAAACTGATTTGAATGACCGAATCACCATAACTTACGCCATTCAGGGTTTGGCTGATGCCATAAGAAATCGTTATCACCTGGTTCACTGCAGGAATCGTGTAAGGAATATTAAGTGAATATCTTTTCAGGCTGTTTTCCGAAGCGTATTCATGTGTTGCCAGCCGCGTACTACTTTTCCAGTTTCCCAAATAGCCACTCAATACCGTCTTGGTATGCGTAAAATCAAAACTACCAGAGGGAGAAGATATATAATCCCATGCACCCTTTTGAATAGGGGGAACTTGCAATTGTAACGAGGCCGACGCGGCGGAAATTAGAATATTTAATTTCAGATCATTCACAGAATTTGAAACTGAAAATGATAACATATTGCTTGAATCGAAATCTGCCCGCCCAATGTATGGAGAATAACCGACAGAGGTTACAGGGTCATAATATTGGAGGCTAATGTTTGCGAAATTGCCAACATAATTTTTTTCGGGATCATAATTCCCTTGCACATAGACATCCTTCCCTGCCATCTGAATCGACGCAGTCATTATCCCTTTATCATTACCCGACGTAATACCATTAATATCCGTCTTAGCATAATGATAATTGTTAAATTCAGCCAGCACATCAAAGTTTATTGAAATAACATCAGAGGGGCTTTTTGTTATTTTTATGTCGCCTGCATCAATCTGTTGAACACTATTCAAAATATGGACGCCATCAGATATGGTTTTTTTTGTAAAGGCAGCAATGTAATACTGGAATGATCCGGCTGTTTTTGGTTGGATTCGGTATTGGTATGCATCAGTGCAAAGGTAAGGGAAATAAGTTGAGATATCATAACTACTGTCATTAATAATAGGATTGAACCATTCATCAATGCGAAATTGCAGATAGTCCGTAAGATTTACTGACACCAGGCTAACGCTCAGGCTTTTCTTTTTTCCACTGGCAGAAGGATCATCCTGTACCGATACGGTATAGAGATCGGCTTTATCGGACGTATAAAGCCAGGAACTTTCCCCTCCTGACTGGCGGCCAACAATCTGTGGTGCACTCCAGCTATTATCATATTTTCTATAGGCTACATATGCAGTGATGGTGGCACTGTATTTGATTTGCTCATTACTGCTGGTTGCCTGATCGCCTGTAATACTCCGCTCCCACCAGCTAAGATATAGACGGTTATTGAACATTACCGGACGAACGGTGCTAATCAACGTTTCATCTGCAAGATTAACATCCACTTTTAACCATTCTGACCAGGCACTGGCGGGGAGAATGCCATTTTCGCGCATACCCATATTTAGCGAACGCCAGTACCATACTGCGGGAGTATCTTTACTGCGGCCAATAAAATAATAAATATCCTGTTCTTCATCAAAGCCATCCAGATAACCGCTGACCACATCCAGATTAGCGATCTGTTCAAATTCATTAAGATAATTCAACACTGCTGCCTGAGCATTATCACTGTTAATTTGATTCTGGTTTAGGGTGGTTTCGAGATTTTTGAAAAAAGTCGTTTTTGAATTGCGTAGTGACGGGTCAATATAATTTTCCGGATAGGTATCCAGCTCCATTGCACCTGCCCAGATACTGTATTGATTCGCCCCTTGCTTCCAGGCGCTAAGTGTATCGGGGTCAATAATATCGCTGTCAAAACCCGGCTCCATATTCAGCGCCAGACTGTTCAGGTATTGCTGAATACTGGTCATGGCTGCCGAGGCTTTGGATGTCGTCACCTGTTCGGTGACTAACGGGTCAATCAACAAATACTCATAAACATCATTCGTATCGCGGATATATTCCTGTAGCGTTCCGGCCTGATAATTTGGCAGGTACTGCCCCATATAATAGGCCAGTAATGCATCACGATAACCTTCATTCAATTTTGCTACGGCTGACGTTGTCATAATAATGATTCCTGTATTTTGCCGATGGGATTATCGCGGACTTATTCTGTCAGCATCGTGGAAATTAAGGATTCCCCGGCCTGCAGCCATTGTTCGTAGGCGCTGCCGGTGTTCAGCATGGCGGTAGACAGTAAAAACGTCACTGACAGCCCGGTTTGCCGACTTAAGCGTTGTAAGTCCATCACCCTTGCTATCTCACTCAGATTGACAGCCCGCCTTGGCGTTGACGCGCTGCAAACATAATCGACGGCGCCCGTCGTTTCACTTGTTTCCCAGCCGAGTAATGCCGCCAGCGCCTGATTTGCGGCTTCCGGTAGTATGGCTTTACCACTGTTCACCCAATTGAGATAAGCAAGGATCTCATCTTCACTGAGGGGAGTTTGCAGACTCAGGCTGTCATAGCGACTAAACGCATAAAGCTGCGGTAACGTCAGGCTGCTATCCGGTGTACCAAACCAGTCAGGATGGCTGAGATAAGTGCTCACTGCCGCAGCAGATAAATGAAAAATCCGCGTCAGTGCTGCCCGGCGGCCAACATCAAACAGCAGTGCCGTCCACGACGTCACCCCGTTATCATGCGCATCCGTGACATCACGTAATCCCCAACACTGGCTGAGGAAGTCATGACTGCCGGAATTCGCCCATGTCAGCAGGAAAGGAGAGAGAGACTGGTCGATACTTAGCGCTTTGGCAATGGCACTGTTAGCAATACCGTCCTGGGTTAGTTTCGTCTGGTAAATAAGATTAGCGAGTTGTGCGATAATTTGTTGACGGGTCAATGTCCCCTCAATGTCAAGAGTCGCAATATCAACCGTCACCATACGGGTTATGGCATCAAGCTCACTCTCATCTTGCTGGCAAATAACAGGTAAAATAATGCCGTTGCCATCAATTAAATCATTCAGAAAATAGAGATATGAGGAATAACTTTCAGGATAAATCTTATATTTTGCATCAGTGGCCGGTAGATTCTCCTGTACAATAGTTCTGATTTCCTCAAGAGAAAGCACACGGTCCCATACTGCAATATCACTGTAACCACAATGACTCACGGAAGAAGCAGCAAAAGGAGTTAAGTTTCCATATCGTCCCATTACCACATGATTGCCAGGCGTAAACAGCCCCCCGCTGAGTGTTTCACCATGACTCATATTTAGTGCATCGGCAAAGCTACAGTAAAGTTGTAATTTTTTGGTATTCGCATTGAAAGCATAATTTATATATAACCACTCATCCTCAACATAACCGTTAAAACCAGATGATTGTCTATTTGAAGCACCATCCCTATAGAACAAACTGAAGTTCATCAATTCACTTGAAATAAACTCAATAGTGAACCCCGGACTTAGTTGTGAAGAGCAATTCGTCATTACAACAGTAGTATTAACACCACTATCGCCTGAGGGAATATATAGCCAGAAACCAATACTATAATCTTTCTCGCCGTTAAGTCCGGCCATCACTTCATCTGTAAAATAAATATACTCTTTGTCTTCGGTATTTATTAAATAACTGGGCTCGAACTTACTGTCATCCTGGCTCATATAGGTGAATACTGAACTTTTCCCTATAGTTGCGGGCAATAAAAATTCAGACTCTGGCACGCCACTCATTTGTATTACGGCATCCGTCAGCAATGCGGTGCTTAAATGCTGATTAGTATCACTGATTAAGTTCATCTGCCCGGTGGTCGCACTCTCCTGAGGTTGTGCAGCGCCTTCAATATCCAGTAAAACCAGTGAGGTAGCGGCAGAAAGACCCGATGTTTTCAGCCACTGAACCGCAGAAGAGAGCGCCATCAGCACATCCAGAATATCTTCACTGCTGGCATTGACTGCTTTAATCGCAGGAACACCCGCCAGTTTTTCAATCACCCGTTGACCGCCCATTAACTGCATCAGCGACAGCCCTTCGGGCAGGCTCAGGCCAAAGAGCTTCGGCAGGGTCACCAGCCGGTACAATGCAGAGACCACCGGGAGTGAACACGGTAATGTACGATTTACCAGGCTTCCCTGCTGCGCCGCGACAAGCTCAGCCAGAACCGAAAACTGTACTTCGCTGATGCCTAACCCGGCACAAAGCTGCTTAATAATACGGCCACTTTGTTCGCTAAAATAGTCATAGGAAAAATTGGCATTTGTCAGTGTGAACGGTGTTTCAAACAGTGAAGGGGAATTAAATATTTGGTCAAAAAATGGCACTTCAGGGGAAATCGCATAAGGGGTTATTTCGTCGATCAGCGCAGAAAATTGCCAGGCATTGACAGCATAATATTGCTGATAGTGGCGGAACACGCCCAGCATACGCAGCGTATTGTTATTCATGGTAAGCGCAGTGTTGTTTTCGGCATGCATGGTGGCACTTACCAATAAATCCACACGGTCGTAAGGCAATGACAGCCAGCGTTGCAGACGGATTTGGCGATTGATTCGCTCCAGACGATCATGGTTGATATTAAAAATATCAGTTAAAATAAGCTGATCTAAAGGATAATAATGCGCCATATCCGTTCTGCCACCCGCGGGTAAACCCGTAGCAAGCATATGATCAAGATCGCTCCATCCAATAAATTTATTCCAAAGAGCAATATCATCATATTCAATGACCGACCGTCTGGCTGAATAAGAGTTATAATAACGTTCATCTTTGTTACCATTAAAGCCTAAATAACCCGTCCCCCGTATTGTGTCGTTCAGACTATTATAAAGCACCTCATTTGAATATACACACACATTACCGGTGCTAAAACGCAATAATAGTTTCTTACTTTCTGGTTGATATCTGACGACAATATTAGTCCAGTTACCCATTTCCGTAAAAGGAGCCGTTAAAAGCACAGGAGTATTGAAACCATCAGATATACCCAACTCCAGCGCATAAGCGCCATTGGTAATCCGCAAAAATAAAGTAATACCCGCTGCGGAACCTGCATAATTCGATGTTTTATTGGTAAATATCAAAGCATCATCATGCGCATCAAGATGAATTTTACACCAAAAACTAAGCGTGAAATCAGTAGGTACTCCTCCCGGACTGCCGATTTCAACAGGTGCATAAAAATATTCATTCGCAACTGCATTAATAATGACACCACCGTCAAAAGGGGCATCACTCGTGTATTCCGGTGATCCATTGAAAACTAAATTTGCGGTTCCGGATTGATCTTCCGAGGGGTCAAGGATTGTCCCTTTACTCACCAGATCAATTACTATAGGTTCACCCTGTCCGCCATTAATAAACTTCGCGCCATAGTGTATCGGACTGGCAGAAAGACCTGGCACATTAGCAGAAGCGACCACCGTCGTTCCCCCTGCATTCCCGGCAATCAGCGACTCCAGATGCGTCTCATCCAGCGAGGTCTTGTGCAAAAAGGTGTCTATAACACTCATATCCTTCACAGCATTGGCAGCACTGGCAATGCCGTAATTCGCCTGATACCAGGCATCACTGCTGGCATTAACGGCTTCAGAAACTATTTGTTGCTGTTCAGGTGCCAGGTTACTGCCCAGTGATTTTGCGGTATCGGCGGCAGCACTGCTAAAAGTGTCGTTGGTGAAAAGCGGCCATGATTGATCTGCCTGCTGAAGGATATCCTGCAAAGAGAGCGGCTTATCTTCTAACGCGGTCAGAACCTGTTGATGCGGATAATGGTAGGGCAATGTATTGGGGTAGCGGGTGGTGGATAATGTTTTATCAACCGTTGTCGTCTGCGGAACGGACGGCGCGATGGCGGCTTCCAGCACATCATTGACAATATCCAGTGTCGGTATGACCTGATTAATCGCGTCCTCATCCAGTAAAAGATCCGGTAAATCAGGACGTCTCTGGCTTAAATGAAAGATGTTGTTAACGGCTGAGCCAGCAGCGCTTTCCCAGTCCATCGCCTGCTGATAAAGGAAGTTGAGGTAGGATACCGGTGAATCCAGCGCTTCGGGGGCGTTAGTCAGGCAGTATTGCGTCCAGGTCTCGTTAAATAGCGCAGCATAAGTAGGAATATTTTGCTCCAGGGCACCCAACTGTGTTGTCTGTAAACCCTGTGTATTTTGCGTGCCTCTTAACAAAGCGGGTGAAGCAGCGGCTTCTGTGGTGTTTGCGAAAGTATTTTTTTTAAACAGGCGGCTGAGTTGCGTCGCATAACCAACAGCCAGATCATAGACTTTTTCCGTATTCTGGCCAAAATCCAATTGATGACGGGTAATAAAAACATTACGTGGCACACGTATAATATCAAATACGGAATGATAGCCATTTTCTTCAAGTTGGTTATTCATATCCAATATTCCGGACAATTGTGATATGGCGTTATTCTCAGACATATTTCACACCTTATGATTGACCCATCACTTAACGTTAATAAAGGTCTTTCGTCAGTGTGAAGCAAAGATATTTTTTCATTTCTGACTTAAGACACCTGTTGAGATAATTATTCATAAGGACAGGGAATATTCCATCTTTCTTAACATAATAAATATCACATATCCCCCGGCGGGATATAAACACAAACATAATGATATAAAAAACCCATCATTAAATTAAAAAACTATTTTTATATATTGTCAGGGTAGAAATATCGGTTCAGATAGGTATTTTTGAGCAAAACGTCACCTTTAAATCAGTGCCATACCGAATCTTCTTCGCAAAGCTCCACACCGCAGAGCGGGATTATGAGGTATATTAACGGGACAAAATGCCGCTCTCTGACTCTCACTGGGGGATACCCTTGGCCCTAAACTGGTTAACCCGACGCTCTGTCCGAATATGCCTTTCACTACTCGCATTCCTTGTTGTTGCTGCTCTCGGCATACTGGCGATCTCGTGGCAAACTTCTCAGGGATTACGCCGTGATACCAGTGCAAACCTGCAACAGTCGGTGAGGCTGGTGGATATGACGCTGGATAATGCCGCCATTGCCACCAGCGCCGTTGAGAATCTGATTGGCGTCCCCTGCGATGCCAACACCGTGCAGGCGCTACGCTGGCAGGTAGCCAAAGTGCCCAATGTCCGCACGGTCAACCTCTACCGCCAGAATACGATTTACTGCGCCTCCTTATTCGGCCCGCGTGCTGACAATATCTCGACCGACAAATATATCGACGGACGGTTAATGCTGATGCGTGGCAACAGCATC
Organism: Rahnella sp. CG8; assembly: GCF_023701875.1. Lineage (NCBI taxonomy): Bacteria > Pseudomonadati > Pseudomonadota > Gammaproteobacteria > Enterobacterales > Yersiniaceae > Rahnella > Rahnella sp. CG8. Next base: position 2,343 of record NZ_JABAED010000022.1, on the reverse strand, counting down.
ACGCCCGATCATCCTCTTATTGCCTATCGTCATGACGTTAACGGCAGCGGCGTGCTGGTTGGTGTGGATGGCTATTTTCTGCACAACATCCTGTCGTTGCTCAGCACTCACGCTTATCTGGTATTGCAGGTAGGCGACCAGTGGATGGACAGCAATGGCAGCATTCACACCGGTGAAGGCTGGCCGGACGGTGAACGTATGGAGCTTGCTTCTCAGAACTACCCCTACGCGATTCGCTTAGTGATCCGGCCCAGTGACCACTGGGGTTATGTTTTTGATTACGCCACCGTCAGCCTGATATTGTTCCCGCTGCTCAGCTTATTTATCGCTTTCATGACCTACAGCCTGCTCGGTCGTGTCGGCAGCCCGACGGCGGCGCTGAGAGAAGCGCTGGAGAAAAAACAGTTCATTCCTTATTTACAGCCGGTGGTGGATGGCACCACGCATGAGGTGACCGGCGCTGAAGTGCTGATGCGCTGGCAGCATCCGCAATCAGGGCTGATCCCGCCTTATCAGTTTATCCCGCTGGCAGAAGAGAGCGGCCTGATTGTGCCCATGACGCGCCTCATCATGACGCAGGTACGTGAACAGTTCGGTCCGCTGGCAGCACAGTTGCCTAAAAATTTCCATTTCGGTTTCAATATCTGCGCCAGCCATTTCAAAGACCTCTCACTGGCTGAAGACTGCAAAGCGTTTATTGATGCCTTCAGGGAGAACCCGATCAATCTGGTGCTTGAGCTGACTGAACGTGAATTAATCGAGCCGGGTGAAATCACCTCCAGCCTGTTTCACACACTTCGCCAGATGGGCGTGCTGATCGCACTGGACGACTTTGGCACCGGGCATTCCAGCCTGGCGTACCTGCAAAAATTCCACATTGATATTCTGAAGATTGACCAGAGTTTCATAGGCCGGATTGGTACAGACGCGCTGGCTGGGCACATTGTTGATAACGTGATTGACCTGGCTAAACGTCTGCAAATGATCATCGTGGCCGAAGGCATTGAAACCCAGACACAGGTAAATTATCTTGCCCCGTACCGGCTGGAATTCCTGCAAGGTTACTTTTTCGGAAAGCCTGTACCGCCCGCCGATTTTATCCGGAAATGGCTCTGATTTTCATGCAGCCTGTGGCGGGCGCTATCTCTTCATACTGCGGGCACATTCGTGACTCAGTGACTAGACTAATAACGTGAGCTGCGTCTTATAAGATGTCTGTGCTTTTTGCTAAAAAACTGCCGGTGTGTAACATCCATACAGGATGAGCCCGATAACTAAGCTAACTTGTTGAAGTTACTTGTATTGGAGTACTCTGGCGGAGAACCCTGCTGACAATCAGAATGATCACTTTGCGAGCAAGATGATGATTAAGTGGCCGTGGAAAGCGAATGAACTGAAAATTGAGAAATCAGACGCCTGGAATGACGCGCTGAATATCCCACTTTTATCTTGCCTCAACGAAGATGAGAAACTGCGTCTGATTCAGGTCGCCAGCCAGTTGCTGCAACAAAAAAGGCTGGTTCCTCTGCAAGGCGTTGAGCTGACTGAACTGATGCAGGCCCGTATCGCGCTGCTTTTTGCGCTGCCGGTGATGGAACTGGGCGCTTCCTGGCTCGATGGCTTTCACGAAATCCTGCTCTACCCTTCCCCGTTCGTGGTTGATGCTCCCTGGCAGGATGAAAACGGGCTGGTGCATGCCGGTTCACAAATTCATGCCGGACAAAGCTGGGATCAGGGCCCGATTGTACTCAACTGGCAGGACATCGAGGACTCATTCGACAATTCTGGTTTTAACCTGATCATCCACGAAGCGGCGCATAAACTGGATATGCGCAACGGCGGCGAAGTCACGGGTATTCCGCCTATTCCGCTGCGTGAGGTGGTGTCATGGGAACACGATTTACACGCCGCGATGCAAAATCTGCAGGATGAAATCGACACTGTCGGCGAAGAGGCTGCCAGCATGGACGCCTACGCGGCGACCGATGCGGCCGAATGTTTTGCGGTACTGTCAGAGTATTTCTTTAGTGCACCAGAATTACTTTCAGAGCGTTTTCCGCTGGTATACGGCCATTTCAGCCGTTTTTATCAACAGGACCCGCTGGCAAGGCAACTTCGCGGTCAGCGCTGCGATTGTTAAATTCCGTTTTGACGGACATTTTTCCGCAGTAAAGTGCCCTTTTATGACGACATTGATTAGTTGCTGAGCAGTCGGACGTTTTTGACGAATTTAGCGTTGACACTCCGCAGCCCTCTGGATATTATGCGCCCCGTTCCAACGATTCCTCTGTAGTTCAGTCGGTAGAACGGCGGACTGTTAATCCGTATGTCACTGGTTCGAGT